>NZ_JBBIAR010000004.1:171751-208412 GCF_054185165.1 Bradyrhizobium sp. UFLA05-109
GGCGCCGCCGTTGAGTTGCCCATAGTTGGTCGTCGCGCCTGCGGTGTTGGTGAGCAGGCCGGATACCGTGCCGCCGATGTTGTTGAACGTCGCGGCATTGTTAACCGCGCCGGTGATGGTTCCGTAATTCCAAACGGTGCCGGTGCCGGAAATCGCCACCGTTCCGGCAATCACAGCGTTGTTGGTGAGTGTGCCGCCGGTCACCGTGGCGCCGCCGTTGAGCTGCCCGTCATTGGTCGTCGTGCCCGCGGTGTTGGTCAGCAGGCCGGATACCGTGCCGCCGACGTTGTTGTTGAACGTCGCCGCATTGTCGACCGCGCCGGTGATGGTCCCGTAATTATTGACGGCGCCGGTGCCGGAGATGTCGACGGTACCGACAATCAGGTTGCTATTGCTGAGTGTGCCGCCGGTTACCGTGGCGCCGCCGTTGAGCTGGCCGGCGTTGGACGCCGTGCCGGCGGTGTTGGTGAAAAGGCCCGATACCGTGCCGGTACTCTGGTTGACGAAGGTGCCGGCATTCGAAATCGTGCCAGTCCAGGTGCCCGCGTTGGCTAGCAAGCCGCTGTCGTTGGTCGCGTTTCCGATCCAGACGCCGTCATTATTGTTGTAAATGACGCCGCCAGCGCCGTTGCTGGCGATGTCGCCAGTCCACACACCCGTCGAGGTGTTGGTGATGGTGCCGGTGTTGGTATTGACCCTGGCGTTGTAGGCGCCGCTGTTGGTGACGGTGCCGGAGTTGTCGAGATCGTCATTGACGGTGCCGCCCTGCGCCACCGTGATGACGCCGCTGTTGGTAATACCGGTCGTTGCCGTCAGCGTGCTGGTGCCGTCGACGCCGATGGTGCCGGAATTGTTGATCGTGGTGGCGGTTGCGGTCGCGCCCGCCAGGTTCAGCGTTCCCGACGTCACGGTCCAGGCCTGGGTGGTGGCGCTCGAGGTGTTCGACAGCGTCCAGGTGCTGGATCCTGATTTGTTGAACTGCGCGAAATTCTGATATTGCGAGCCGAGTTGCGACAGGTTGAACGAACTGTCGGTGGTGCCGCCGAGCACCAGCGCGTTGGTGCCGCTGCCGACGACGTTGCCGCTGATGCTGGAGCCAGCCCGCAGCTCGAGGCTGTTGGTACCGCCCGTAAAGTAGATTGCGGTGCGGCCGGAAATGGCTCCCGCATTGATGATCGTCAGGTTTTGTCCGACGATGCCGTAACCCGCCGCTCCCGCCACTCCGATATTGTAGAAACCGCCGCCATCACCGCCCAGCCCGCCGTATCCGCTGGAAATCGCACCTGAATTGCTGATGGTGACGCCGTTGGCGTTGGTGACGGTGATACCGTTGCCGCCATTGCCGCCGCCGCCGGCGTAGCCGCCATAAGAGCTGTTGTCGACCGCGATGCCGCCAGTGCCGCCGTTGCCGCCCTGCACCGTCACGCCGCTGTTCACCGTGAGCGCGACGCCGGTGTTGCTGCCGTTCACGATGATGCCGCTACCGCCGCCGCCACCACCGCCGCCGCCGCCAACGCTATAATAGTTGCTGAAGTGCATTGCTCCGCTGCCACCGGCGCCGCCGTCGCCGCCGGTCGCGTTGGCGCTGATGGTCGTCGCGCCGGAGGTACTGACCGTGGTGCCCGCGCCACCTGCGCCGCCGCCGCCGCCGCCGGCGCCGTCACTCCCGCCGCCGCCACCGCCGCCGCTGTCGGACCCGCCGCCGCCGCCGCCACTGCCGGACCCGCCGGTCCCGCCGCCACCACCGCCGCCGCCGGTTGACGTCCCATCGCCGGCAAGACCCGCGCCGCCGCCGCCACCCGGGGTGTTCCAGTTCGATGCGTTACCGCCGGTGCCGCCGTTTTGCCCGGTCGACTGGGCGTAGGAAGTAGCCGGTGCCGCCAGAATGATGATGGATGCGACACTGGCCATCCAACCGAGCCAGGTCCGGTGGCAGGTCGGCTGAATTGCCGCCAATAGAGCCGGCGAACGCCGATCGAAAGATGTTCTGGCTGAAATGATACGCACCCTAGACCGCCTGATCCGTTCCCGGAGATGACCAGGCCTTCTGCCGGGCGACATCGCCTTTGCAATTGAACATTGCTGGCGACGGTATGAGTCGCCGGCCAATGGTCGGCAGCTAGCCATCAAGGGGGCGTCGGTGTCCTGAAAGGGGGGCGGTTACTTTCTGAAGCTTTCTGATATTTGCGCTTCAGGTCGCTTCCGCAGCTGAAAGTTCCGGATACCGGTCTGGCCGAACGTCCATCTCCGCGACGACAGCGTGTCTCAATGTCCGGGAGCTCAAAACCGCCCTTGGCGACGATCGACCAAGTCCAGGGACAACGTCCTGCTGGCCGCCATGGAGATCGTCGCCGCGCCGGTGGGACGAATCCAGCGAATCTGTGGTAACTCGTTACAGGCAAGGAATATCAGGGGAATTGGATGCATCGTGCCTTTCGCAGGGTCGCTCGGGCGATTCTGGCCACCATCTCGATCATGGCTTTCGGCGCCGGCACGGCGCTCTCGCAAACCGCCAGCTATTCGCCACCCGCCTACAAGGAGCCCGTCACCCTATCCAGCGAGCATGGCGTGCTCGAAGTCACGCTCACTGCACAGCAAAGCGAGATCGCACTCGATACCGCAGCGGCCCCGGTCAGGGACGCTCTCCTGTTCGGCTATCGCCTGGTCCGCGGCAAGGCGTCAAACGGCGAGACCGCTGCAAAGGGCCTCTATCCGGCACCGACGCTGCAGGTCTTCCCCGGCGAGCGGCTCGTCATCCATCTTGAGAACGCGCTGTCTGGACTCACGATCCGCGACTTCTACGACCCGCGATACACGCTGGCCGGCGGCGAGGTTCCGACTTATCCCGAGCAGCTCGAGGTCTCGCCGCTCAATCTCCACACCCATGGGCTGCATGTCAGCCCGAAGGGGAATGCCGACAACGTCCTCATCCACATGCCGGTCGGCACGTCGAGCACCTATGTGTACGACATCCCCACCAACCAGCCGCAAGGAGCCTATTGGTATCATCCGCATCTCCACACGCTGACGACGGCGCATGTATATGCAGGGCTCGCCGGCCTGCTCGCGATCGGACGGACTGACGGCAATCTGCCGGTCGTCACGCAAAAGGCGATCCCGATCCGCAACATGATGCTTCAATACAACTTCGTGTTTGATCGCCGGGGGCCGAAGCCGCAGCTCAACAATCCCAACTGGCCGCAATTCGTCAGCACGCTCACCCCGCCCGCTCCGGGAGCGCTGGCGAACGGGACCTATCGTCCGATCCTCGCGCCGGTGAATTTCACCGCCGCCGCGCCAGGCTCCCGCTTCGCAACCGTGTGGTATGCAGGCCCGCTCTCGATCCAGAATATGCGCGGGCGCTTCCAGTTCATTCCGAACAATCTCCAGACATTCACGGCCAGCAGCGGGCGAGCGGACGACGTGGCGGCCGATCCGACGCTTCCCGACCATCTCCGCGACGTCCAGTTCACGGTGAACGGCCAATTCCAGCCGACGCTGCGAAGCAAGCCGGGACAGACCGAGATCTGGGTCCTCGCGAATGTGAGCGACATGGCCTATATGAGCGTCCGTCTCACCGAGACGGCGACCGGGCACCATCCGAAGATCGCCATCGTGGGGCAAGACGGCAATCCCAGTCCGGCGGTCCGCTACCCCGTCGAAGAGAGCGGAACCCGCCTCGTCATACCGCCGGCATCGCGCTTCGCGATTGCGGTCACGATGCCGGATCGCGGTGACCTGATTCTGGAAATGCCGGAGCGGGGTGCCGGCGCGCGAGCAGAAAACGCGCCGGGCATCCTCTACACCAGCAACGGCACCGAGAACCCGCCTGCAGTGCTCGGCACATTGAGCGTGCTGCCGTCCGCGGTGAGTTATTACGACGGATTTTTTCTGTTCCCGACCCAGGTCCTGGCACGGGCCGTGACCCAAGGGGACAGAGGAGAGACCACGGCCTTCACCGAAGGCCAGCCACTCGGCGCCTTCACGCCCTTCGAAGATCTCTCCGCGGTCACGCCAGACCTGACGCGGCATATTCTGATCAATGGCGGTTTTCTCAACGATCTCGCGAGCATGCGGGATCCCAAGACCTTCATCTATGCCTTCGACAGCGGCGCATTTCCAAATGTCCCCCTGATTCAGCCCCGCCTGAATTCGATGGAAGAATGGGTGTTTCGCAACGAGAACAATGACGAGCATCCCATCCACGTCCATGTGAATGATTTCCAGATCACTGGCATCTCCGACCCCACCACGGGGCTGAAGGTCGGATCCGTGATGCAGGGCATCGACAATGCCAATGTGCCGGTCCCCAATCTCGGGCCGGAGGAGTCAGTGATCCAGCCGGGCACGCTGTCGATCAGGACCCGCTTCAAGGACTATGCCGGCCTGTTCGTCATGCACTGCCATCGCCTCAATCACGAGGACAACGGTCTCATGGCGCTGGTCAACGTCATCCCGGCCGTCTCGTCCTACGCGGTGGCGATTCCCGGCAGCCGCGGTCGTCCGGCCACGGTCAGGATTCTGGACGGCGACAAACTGCTCGCGACGGTCACGCCGTTTCCGGCATTCGAAGGCACTCTGAGCGTGGCGATGGGCGACGTCGACGACGATGGCGTCTACGATCTGGTCGTCGGCGCCGGCGCCGGCCACGCACCGGAGATCGCCGTGTTCTCGGGCGCGGCGAAAAATGGCGCCGCCCCCTTCGCGACGCAGCTCGCACGCTTCAACGCGTTTGGCGCCAGCGCTCGGAACGGCGTGAATGTCGCGGTCGCGAAGATCGACGGCGTTACCACCGGCGACAACATCATCGTCGGGTCTGGGCCCGGCGATAAGAGCGAGGTCAGGGTCTTCAGCTCCGCGCTGCCGGTCCTCGGCACCGCGCCGGCGGTGTTCTCGTCCTTCAACCCCTATCCGGGGGATCAATCCGGCGTGACCCTCAGCGCGGGGTTCGTCGATTTCACCACCGGCCGTCAGAGCATCGTCACGGCGCCCGGACCAGGCGCTCCGTCCACCGTGAAGGTCTTCGCATTCCCGCTGCTCGAGCCGATCGGTCACGCCTCTGGCGATCATCACCATGGCTCCGCCGGCACCGGGCAGCCAGTGACAACGACGGAATTCTCACCGTTCGGCAGCTCCTATCGGGGTGGCGTCACGCTCGCCACCGGCTGGCTCGCCGGCACGCTCGGTGGCGCCGAGCGCATCGTCGTCGGCCAGCGTGACGGCGGCGTGGTCAAGATCTTCTCCAGCGGCTCGGCGCTCGATGGAGGGCCCTCGATGTATCTTCACAGCGCCGCGGCGCATCCTCATGCCGGCTTCACCGAGATGGCTTCCTTCATCCCGTTCGGCGACGGCGTCCGCGGCTTGAGCGTTGCGACGACGAGCACGATCGAAGGGGCCGACCTCCTGGTCAGCCCGCTATCGTCCAGCAGCAATGCCACCATTCGCCGCTTCGCACTCCAGCGCCCCAGCAAAACCGCGACATCGCTGGCAGCCATCCTCAGAGCCGAGATCCCCGTGGAGGGGCCGGTCATTCTCGGTGGAGATTGAAGGGAGGAGTCATGGTGCGCAGGGGCGCAGTGCCGCGATTGCAGCTGCATGCCCCCTCTCCTTGAGACATTGAATTCTAGCCGGCTGTTTGCAATGGCGCATTTGTCGGTCTAGCGGGGCGGCCGGGCAAATGCGTGCTGGCATAAGCCATCGCGTAGTTATCGAACAAGATGTTCGATTGAGCTGTCGCCGTCGTCATCGTCTCTCTGCCGGACATGCCAAGCGTCGGGGCGGGATCGGTCGTCTTCCGTCCGGGCAGGCCCCACAGGTAGCTGACCTGCACAGCCTCGCGGGGATCAGCAGTCAGCGTGATCCTGACCGTATCGACATCAAGGATGGCGACGGACGCGATATCAAGCAACGGGTTGACGCAGAAGACGCATGCGCCACCTCCATTCGATGTGATGTCGATCGGCGATCCGCCCAACGTCGCGGAGAGTTGCATGCTGTCGCCTCTCTTGTTGACGACGTAATAGACCGTTCCCCGAGTGATGCCGCCCGGCATCGTCCTGATAGAGGAAATCACAACCTTGTCGCCGTTGGCGGCAGGGTTTCCCGACCAAGCTATCGTGTCCGCCGTGGCGTCGACGGTGACGGAGCTCGCGACGTAAGACGGGCGGAAGCCTACAGACGCTTTAACGACGTCAAACCCAGTAACGTTGCCAGTCTGCCACGTTTGAAGCCCTGTGCCGCCATTGTGCCGGAACGTCACGTCGATCATGGCGCCGCGACGGGTCGCCGACACCGGTGTCGGGCCGAAACCGTCGTAAGTCGAAATGCCGCGATACTTCAACATGGACATGGCCTGCATTTCGCCCCGCAGCTCCATGTCGGTGGCATCCGTCGGGTGCGCCCCGTCAGGGGTGTTCGACCAGAAGAAGTGATCGTCACAGACCGCGAAAATCAGCGGGTCGCCCGTCTTCCCTGCCATCCAGTCAACCTGGCCCTTGCGAACACTCTGATAGCCCATCGTTGCATCGACTGCATTGGGTTGACGGTTAGACAGGAAAACCTCGCCGAAGACGATGTCGTTCCCAAGGCTCGTCCGAACCCAAGAATACAGACTGTCGAGCTTGGCGCCGTATCCGCCTCCGCTATCAGCCGCGCCCTGATCCCAGATATACCAGCCAGCTTTACAGGCAACTTGCGATGTATCGCACAATACGATCTTGTTCAGAGCAGCATTGACATTGGTCAGGTTCGACTTGGTGGTGAAGTTGGAGACCGTTGAACCTCCGATGACGACGTGGACGATCCCGATGACACAGTCGCCATCGTTCGAGAGCCTATTTGCGTATACGGCCTCGCCCGCACCCAGCAAAGCGAGGTTCGACGTGCTTCCGTACATCCGCTGCCATGACGCGCTGGTGCTGTAGTTGTAGCGGGAGATGAACCCGTTCGGCGTCACCTTGCCTGCGAAGTTACTCATCAAGCCCTGGATGCTGTCGCCCTGCTGGATGATGACTTCGCCGACCCCGATCGGGACCGTTGATTGCTGGGTGATCTGACTGGAGCCAAGTTTGCGCAGCTGGAAGCTAAGCCAGCGCTTGCCCTTCGGACAGGTGAACTCGCCGCCCCATGTCTTGGCAACTGCGTCGGCCGAGAAGCCCGACACAGATGTCCAGTCCTGAATCAGCGAGCCCGACGACAGGTCCGTAACCTTGACCTGCACGCCGACCGGCGTGATACCGGTGAAGATGCCGGTCAGACTGAAATATCCGATCCCGCCCTTATGCTGAATGACGGTGCCGCAAGCCCAGCTATCGAGGCGGACAGAGCCGGTGACTTGAGTGTTCGGTGCGAGCTCGCCCAGCCCTGTCGTCACCCATGCATTATTTCGCGTGCGGGTGACGCCATAGGACCCCACCATACCGTCAACGAAACCGGTCGCGTCCGTATACAGGATGGCCGTGCACGAGAGATGCTTCGCCGCCGGCATCTTCGCGGTGCAGGTTGTGTCGAAGGTGAATGCCTCACCGGCCATGCCGGCGTTGCGATGCTTCATGACGAGACCGTCGGCACCAATGTGGATATAGTGTGCATCGCTCGCGCCCCCCTGAAGCGGCGCAAGTGAATTCAACCGCGCGACCAACCTGCTAATCGTTTCTGGCGTCGTGCTGACGTCGACGACGGAACTGCTGCTCTTGACGTCGAGCGCGGCGCCGCCTTGCGTCAAAGACAGCTGCCATGTGTCGGCGGTCACGTTCACGATGTAGTAGAATCTGGCGGCGGGGAGGCCGGACGTCCAGTTCGATCCGGACACCGTGACCTTCCAGTTATTCTGTAGACCGTGCGCCGTCTTGGTGAATACGTCGGTCGTTGAGCTTACCGACGCGTTTGATGCAACCGTGTGTGTAGCCGTCTGAATGTCCAGAACAGGATCGACAGGCGCGTCCTTGAAGGTGATGACCTGACCGTTCAGCGTCATCGTTTTGCCATCGCCTGGCGTTGCCTTCGATGCAGTGTCGCTGCCGGTCGATCCTCCGTTCGCGATGCTCGCGAGCCGAATGACGGAAAATGGACATGCGCTTGCGAAGTTCCCGAGCGTCACGGGGTTGATGCCGTCGGCGATCTGAGCGATTTCGTTTTCAGACAACGCCCGATCTGGCATGTAAATGGGCATCTCGACTTCAACAGACGAGTTGAATTGCAGGTTGAGCAAAGTGCCCCACGTGGCACAAAGTCCAGGGTTGTCAAACCCGGTAAAGGTGCAGACCTTCGACATGATGAGCCGCGGGCGTGCGCTCCGGAACGTCTGCCAAACCTCAATGGACCCGCTGCGGTACTGGACCGTATAGAGCGCCGGATGGTTTTCGTATTTGTGGTCGTCTTGCGCCTCTGAAGAGATACCGAAAGCCTTGCCGTCTGGGCTGGTGCCGTTCAGCGACGTCGTCGAAACCTTGTTAAGTGCCTTGTCCGTGCCCGACAGGAAAAACTTGAATCTGTTGCCGCTGTTGGCGAGTGGAACGGTCCCGGAATAGCCAAGGGCGAGCTGCTGCTCAGTGCCGTCACCGGTCGCCTTGGACTGCGTGGTGCCGCTCACCCCGATATTGAAGATATAACCGGCCGTGAAATTCGTGGTCGACGGAGGCATGCGCGCCCAGATGCCGACAGACCACTCGGCGCCAAACGGGGGAAGGCAGGTCGAACCTCCGTTGAACCGTCCCGCACAATACGTCCTCGTCGTCGAGCGGTATGCAGCGGGCGCAACATCTTGGACAACAGGTGCCGCTCTCGCAAAGACGGCGACAGAGGGTAAGTTGAGGCCCAAGCTTAGCATGCCTGCCCCCAGCACTTCGCGACGTGTGGGCATGCCGGCGCATATAGCACAGCTTCCGCCCCCAAAACCAACGGCACAAACCATCATCGATGCGAGAATTTGATCCGGTGTGACCCTCAGCGCGGGGTTCGTCGATTTCACCACCGGCCGTCAGAGCATCGTCACGGCGCCCGGACCAGGCGCTCCGTCCACCGTGAAGGTCTTCGCATTCCCGCTGCTCGAGCCGATCGGTCACGCCTCTGGCGATCATCACCATGGCTCCACCGGCACCGGGCAGCCGGTGACAACGACGGAATTCTCACCGTTCGGCAGCTCCTATCGGGGTGGCGTCACGCTCGCCACCGGCTGGCTCGCCGGCATGCTCGGTGGCGCCGAGCGCATCGTCGTCGGCCAGCGTGACGGCGGCGTGGTCAAGATCTTCTCCAGCGGCTCGGCGCTCGATGGAGGGCCCTCGATGTATCTTCACAGCGCCGCTGCGCATCCTCATGCCGGCTTCACCGAGATGGCTTCCTTCATCCCGTTCGGCGACGGCACCCGCGGCTTGAGCGTTGCGACGACGAGCACGACCGAAGGGGCCGACCTCCTGGTCAGCTCGCTATCGTCCAGCAGCAATGCCACCATTCGCCGCTTCGCACTCCAGCGCCCCAGCAAAACCGCAACATCGCTGGCAGCCATCCTCAGAGCCGAGATCCCTGTGGAGGGGCCGGTCATTCTCGGTGGAGATTGAGGGGATGACCGTGCCCTCCGAAGGCAAAGGCACACGTTCGAATCGTGTCGGGCGCGCCATTGTGTCATGGCGCTGGACACCATTAAGACCTTTGCGCAGGGAAGGTCGGACTATCCGTTCAAACTTGTTGTAACCGCGGCGTGACCGTCAACCATCACCGGAGAGACATCATGGATCTCAACGGCCTCTGACGGAGGCCTCGCGTCGGTAAGGTCGTAAGCTTCGGCAAGCAATTGACATATGTCAAGGTCGTGGCCCCCTGATGCGTATCGCTTGGAGCTGCGAAGAGAGCGAACGCGCTGGCGTGAATCGTCTTTCCATCGAGCGAGGGAATATGCGGCGGGCATCCGCCTTGTTTGGCTTCTCCCTTTGCGCCGGATTGCTGGCCACGGTCACAGCTGCCGCCCAAACAGAGCGTCTGATATTCTTGTCGACCCAACTGCGGCCGATCGAGGAGGCGCAGAAGATGCGCAACCTGGTGCTCAAGGATTTTCCGCAGGAAGTCGACTATACCACCGACCTGCCGCAGCGGTTTCTGATGCGCGTAGAGGCAGAGAAACAGACTGGCCTGCACACGATAGATGTCGTCGGGGCGCTGCACGGAGAGCTGCAGCCACTCGTTCCGCTTGACGCATTGGTCCCGCTCGATGACCTCGCCGAGAAGCTGACCAGCCGCGGCATCCCGACGAAGCTGCTCGCGCTCGGCAAATTCGGCACGACGCACCAGTTCTATATCCCATGGATGCAAGCCGGCTACATCATGATCGCCAACAAGCAGGCGCTGCCCTATTTGCCCGACGGAGCGGACATCAATGCGCTCAGCTACGACCAACTCGCGACGTGGGCCGCGACGATCCAACAGAAAACGGGGAAGCGTTTGCTCGGCTTCCCAGCAGGTCCACACGGGCTGATGCATCGCTTCTTCGAGGGTTTCCTTTATCCATCCCACACCGGCGGGGTCGTGGTTCCGTTCCGCTCAGAAGCCGCCGAAGCGATGTGGACGCAGTTCGCGTCGTTATGGAAGAGTGTCAATCCGAACTCCACCAGCTACAATTTCATGGGACCGCCCTTGCTTTCCGGTGACGTCTGGATTGCTTTCGACCACATTGCCCGTGTGCTCGATGCGCTGCGCCAGAGGCCGAACGAATTTGTCGCCTTCCCGGCCCCCGCCGGACCCAAGGGGCGCGGCTACATGCCTCTTCTGGTCGGCCTGGCAGCGATGAAGGACGCGCCCGACCTGGGCAAAGCGACGGCGCTCATCGATTATCTGACCCTACCCACAACGCAGATCGCGTTAGCTCGTACGGTCGGCTTCTTTCCGGTGGTGAGTGTGAAGTTGCCGCCGGATCTCGATCCCGGACTGAAGATGGGCGCCGCTGCAATTGCAGACACGCAATCTGCGAAGGACGCGCTGCCCACGCTGCCGCCGATGGGCTTCGGCCAGCGCGCTGCCGAGTTCGATGGGGTGTTCCGGGAGACGTTTCAGCAGATCGTTCTGCGCGGCCAGAAGCCGCGCACCGTGCTCGATCGCGAAGCAGAGACACTGCAGCGCCTGATCACCGAGACCGGCGCGCCATGCTGGCAGCCCGATCCCCCCAGCACCGGCGCGTGCGAGGTCCACTAGCGACAGGCTGGTCCTCATGCGGACTTCCTGCCTGACGAAACCAAGGGGCGGGCTTGCTCAACGGCCCCGACCAACTCATATACGCGCGTTTCAGTCGTCATTCCCTTCGCGGTGACCGAGGCGATGGGCTTGAATCGAAAACAACGCTCGACCCGGTTGCGCACGGCTTCGCTGACAAGCATCGTCGTCCCGTAGTTCTTGTTCAGCCCCTCAAGGCGGGCGGCGAGATTCACGCTGTTGCCGAGGACCGTATAGTTCATGCGCTCCGCCGAACCCACATTTCCTACCACGGCATCTCCGAAATGGATGCCAATTCGAACCACGAACGCGGGTAGCCCCTCGGCTGCAAATTGGACATTGAGTGCGTCGCTTGCCGCCTTGGCCGAAAGAGCCGCCCGACAAGCCCGCTCGGCATGATCGGGCTGCAAATGGGGAGCATTCCAAAATACCATCACCGAGTCCCCGATGAACTTGTCCACGGTTCCGCCCTCGGCATGAAACGCTTCCGTCAGCGAAGCGAAATGGCGCGAGGTCTGGCGCATCAGACTGTCGGGGTCGGCCGCTTCGGCAATGCCGGTAAAATTCGTGACATCGGTAAAGAGGATGGTGACCTCTCGTCTCGTTCCACCAAGTTCGGTGGAAATCGAACCATCAACGATGCCTCTAACGATATCCTTCGGGACAAAGCGAGCGAACGACGAGATGCTCCGCTGTGCGACGTCGATCGCCTTGCCCAGTTCATTGACCTCCGCGATATTCGATGTAACCGACGGATTGCGAGGTGCCGATAGCGTCTGGAGCTTGCTCGCCTGAGCGGTGATCCGTTTGAGCGACGTCGACATCCGGTTGCCAAAGATCCAGGCCGCGGGTACGAAGCAACCGCCGACGACCAGAGTGATAAGCAGCCCCCTGATCTGCAGCGCCCGCACGCTCTGCACAAAATCGTCTTCAGCCGCAATTAGCAAAGAGTAGCCGCTGAATTGGTCTCCTTGAGAAAATTTCTTCAAGTGGAAGAGGTAGTCTCGTCCGTCTCCGCCCCGCATGCTTCCTTCAAACCGCTGGCTGCCATCCCACTTCTGCATGACTGCAGCGACGAGCCCGGTACGAATTTCCGAAATTTCGGGGAGTCGGCGATCCGGGAGATTCGTCTTCGCTTCCTGCACAAGCCGAGCGAAGTCCGGGTGCGCGATCAGTACGCCGAAAGCGTCGAAGATGACGGCTGTTCCGTGCTCCCCCGGGCGCTGCCCGTAGACTAGCTCGCTGAACTTATCAAGCTTGAGGTCGGCGGCAACGACGCCGCTGACATGC
This sequence comes from Bradyrhizobium sp. UFLA05-109, assembly GCF_054185165.1. NCBI lineage: Bacteria > Pseudomonadati > Pseudomonadota > Alphaproteobacteria > Hyphomicrobiales > Nitrobacteraceae > Bradyrhizobium > Bradyrhizobium sp. UFLA05-109. Next base: position 184,238 of record NZ_JBBIAR010000004.1, read on the forward strand.
CCGTGCAAAGGCACGCTCAAGGTGATCATTGGCGTGCCAATGCTGAATGAAGCATATGGCGACGAAACGAGGGAGCTGGCCGCCTGTATCGTATCGCGATACCAGGGCCGCTTTCGTGGATCATAACCGTAGTTTGGCAGATCGACCAGGCCGATGATCTTGCCGCCCTGGTCTTCGAAGATCCGCCGCATCGGCAGTGCGCCGTCCGGGGTCGGCCGAACCTGATTGACGTTGTAGACAGCCCCCGGGGGTGCCCCTAGCTTTTCGCGCTCCACTTGACCTAGGACGTCGAGGCGACGGACTTGAAGCCAGCAGCCATTTTCGTATCCGACATAGAAGCTATCCGCCTGCGGCAACCTCTGCAGAGCCGCCTTGAAGAGGACGATCGCACTGTCTTCCTCGTTCTTGTCATCGCAGCTGGCGAGAGAGGGACTCGATGACAGCACGTCGACAACGGAGCTCAGCCCCGACACGTCAGCCGCCAGGCGACTGAGCGTGTTCGCGCTGGCGGCGTCCATGGCAGCAGAAGCCGCTGCTCTTGCCACAGCATGAGAGGTCGCGAGCTCCGTGAACACCAGCGATGCAGTCAGGGCTGCAATGAAGGCGATCACCGCCGCTGTTATCGCTATCCTGAATGTGAGCATCTCAATGCGTCCACTCGCTCCAGGGCTGATGACCAGAAGAGGTCATGGTCAGTCAGATCGCCGACAATCGTCAAATCGATGTCGTTGTCGCGAAGCATTGGGCATATCGCCCAGGACAGAGCCCTCCCAGGCCAGTCCACAAGCATCGAAGCGCCTTGGACGGCCCATGGCGCCCGGTCGAGCGCGTCCCTGCAATCACCGTCTCAGTGATCTCGGGATGCTCAGTGCTTGCCGCTGCCGCCACCTTCCTGCAACTTCGCCAGCACCTGATCGAGCGAGAAACTGCCTGGCTTCTGCCGGGGCGGGTTCTCGACATAGGTTTGGAGATGCTGGCCCACTATGTCCTGCGCCGGAACGAGTACAAAGGCGCGCTCGACGCGCCACTTGCCGTATTCGCCAGCCTCGAACTGGGCTCGTTCGAACGGATCGGCTCGCAAATCTATCAGCTTGGGAAGCCGGAGCGGAATGAGCGGGTCCTGCCACACATCGAGACCCTTCGCGCGCTGCTCCAAGAACAGAATTTTCCAGCGGTCATAGCGCAGAGCAGCCAAATTGCCATCATCAGTCCAGTAGAAATATTCCTTGCGCTTGCTTGGACTAGTGCCTGCCAGCAAACCGCGCTGATCGTAGCCGTCAAGGTGGACCTTGAAGGTCTTTGGTCCCGCTTGATAGCCGGCGAGCAGCTTCTCGGTGGCGTTCGGCTCGCCAGCGGCCGCGACCAGCGTCGGCACCCAATCCTCATGCGAGAATATCTCGTTGATCTCGGTGCCGGCCTTTACCACGCCCGGCCAGCGGATCATGCCGGGGACACGATAGCCGCCCTCCCAACTCGCGTTCTTTTCGCCGTGGAACGGCGTCGTGCCACCATCGGGCCAGGAGAACTCTTCGGCGCCGTTATCGGTCGTGTAGATGACGATGGTGTTATCGGCAATCCCGAGGTCGTCGAGTTGCTTGAGCAGTTGGCCGACCATGCCATCGTGCTCGACCATGCCGTCAGCTTCCGATCCAAGACCGGTCTTTCCTTGTGAGGATGCCTTGAGGTGGGTGTAGATGTGCATGCGGGTCGCGTTGAACCAGCAGAAGAACGGCTTATTGGCGCGGCTATTCTTGTCAATGAAGGCCATCGCAGCACCGAGGAATTCCTCGTCCACCGTCTCCATGCGCTTCTTGGTCAGATGGCCGGTGTCCTCGATCTTCTGCCTGCCGACTCGGCCGAACCGCGGGTCCTCGGTCGGATCGTCGGCGTCCGTCGCGAACGTGCGCAGAACGCCGCGCGGGCCGTACCTGTTGAAGAAATTGGGATACTCGGAGGCCTTCGGGTAGTCCGGGTTCTCCGGCTCTTCCTCGGCGTTGAGGTGATAAAGATTGCCGAAGAATTCGTCGAAGCCGTGCACTGTGGGCAGAAATTCATTTCGATCACCGAGGTGGTTCTTGCCGAACTGACCCGTGGCGTAACCCATCGGTTTGAGCAGGTCGGCGAGTGTCGGGTCCTTTTCTGAAAGCCCCTCCTTTGCGCCGGGAAGGCCGACCTTGAGCAGGCCGGTGCGGAAGCAACTCTGTCCGGTGATAAAGGCGGCGCGACCCGCCGTGCAGGATTGTTGGGCGTAGAGATCGGTGAAGATCGCGCCTTCCCTGGCGATACGGTCGATGTTGGGCGTGCGATAACCCATCATGCCGCGGTTGTAGGCGCTGATATTCCAGTAGCCGATGTCGTCGCCGAAGATGACGAGGATGTTCGGTGTTCGGCTCGATGGTGTGGCTGGCGCTTGAGTTGTAGGTGCAGCCTTCTGCGACTGGGCCAGTGCGTTGGAGGAGAGCGTCGAAACAGCGACCAGCGCCGTTCCGCTGAGAAGTAGGCTACGGCGGTCGGGCGAGCCTCGTTTTGACTTGGACGTCATTATCCGACTCCCTTTTTTTGACTACGCACCTGAATCCGACGTGATTTGTTGAGGTATCGACGGGTTCCGCGTGGCGCGCCGCGGGGCGGTAGCGGCGGCAATAATTCGGGGCGCAAAGATGCGAGCCGCCCTTCAAGACTTTGCGCGGGATAAGGATGTTGGGTTGACATGGATCAAAGCTGTTGGCCTCGGAACCACCGCGCGGGTCTTGCGGAATGCAGCACAGCTTCACCGCATCGGCCTCGTGCTTGGTGGACCACCAGTCCGTGGTCCACTCCCAGACATTGCCAATCATGTCGTAGAGGCCGTAGCCGTTCGGCGGAAACGCTTTGACCGGCGATGTGCCCGCGTAACCGTCGCTCTTGAGATTTTCGTACGGGAAGGCGCCTTGCCAGGTATTCGCCATCGGCTTACCGCTGGGCATGAACTCGTCACCCCAGGCGAACTCGGCGTCGTCGAGTCCGCCGCGCGCGGCCAATTCCCATTCGGATTCGGTCGGCAAATCCTTGCCGACCCATCTCGCATAAGCCTCGGCATCGCGATAGGCGATATGGACAACGGGATGATCATCAAGGCCGCTGATCGAGCTGCGCGGGCCATACGGTCTGCGCCAATTGGCGCCAAATTTGAAATTCCACCATTGCGACCAGTCGCGCAAATCGACCGGATGCTTCGGAGGCGTGAAGACCAGCGAACCGGCCTTGAGCATATGCGGCAGCGCGCCCGGATAATCCTTCGCATCGGGCGGCGTCTCCGCGAACGTCACATAACCCGTTGCATTGACGAACTTGCGGAAGTCGCGATTGGTGACCGGCGTGCGATCGATCCAGAAGCCGCTCACGGTGACACGATGGGCCGGCGCCTCTTCGGGATAGTGCTTATTGGAGCCCATGCGGAACGTGCCGCCCGGAATCCAGATCATGCCCGGATCGCGAGGCTCATCTGACGAGGGTACGTCTGCCGCAGCGCCAACATCGCCCATAGGCTACTCGCAGCGAACAAGTTTCGCGAATTGCTCAAACGACAACCCCGCACTCCCTCTGCGATCTCTCGCGGAGGCAGTTCGGTCACGGCCGGTGCGGCAGGCGACGGCGGCTCAAGGTCGAAGAACTGCCGGTACCAAATAGCCGACGACAGCGACACAGCCTATCCTATCAGCGCAAGGCCGGACAGTGCCATTGTCGCGGAATGCCGCCTCGAAGCGTTCGAGACCTTGATTTCGTAGCCAATTGCCGAGGTCCATAACGGCGACCCAACTGCTTGTGTCCGCGTCGGCTATTGCTGACACGATATTACCGGTGGATCATCACGTTCGACTGTGCGAAATCGGCAATCTGCTTCCCGCCTCAGAGTTTCGGAGCGCAATCCAACGTGCTCGAGATCCAAGACTGTGCCGGGCACTTAAATCAGGAGCCGCTGCCTCGCTGATGCCGCCGCTCTACCAATCACACCGGCGGGTCATCGCCATGATGTGATCATGTCGAGGTTCGAGGAGTTCCTGGAAGCAAATCCCGACAGGCCCCTCTACCTCACCGAAATTTGCGCAGGCATTGGTGTCGCCGAGCGGACGCTGCGTGGCGCTTGTGAAGAGCATCTCGGGATGGCGCCGATCCGCTATCTCACCTTGCGCCGAATGCATCTCGTCCGACGAGCCCTCCAGTGGGCGGACGCCGGCAAGACGAATGTCACTCGTATCGTCACCAACCACGGCTTCTGGCAGCTGGGACGCTTTTCCGTGGCCTACCGCAGACTGTTCGGAGAATCCCCGTCGGAGACTTTACGGCGTCCGGCCGAGCAATCGAAGGTTGAACTGGGACGCCCCTCGCGGCTCCGGACCCACGAAAGGTCGGCTCGACCAAATTAGACGCGAGGCTGTCGGCTAGACCTTCCGTCCAAGTGCCCTCCTGTTTGCCGAAACTGCGTAGGCTGATCCGAAGAATCGCGCACCATCTTGGTCGGCTATCTTGATTGGTCCCGGCGGGCGTTCAAGCGGACGCCCGCCACGATCCTTGCCTGTTACTGTCCTTCGTGAGTCTTCATCGCCGCATCGATCTTCTCCTTCACCGCGGAGAGGTTGAAGGAAGCAGGAGCCTGCATCGGTGGAAACTCGATGGCGGTTCGCGCCAGCTCGGCCACCTTCTCCTGCACCTGCACGAAGCGCCAGAACTCGCGTGCCATGAAGTCATTCATGTAGCCACCGCCTAGATTGTTCATCGTCTCACCGCGGATCGAGGGCGTCCGCTCGAAGGGGTCCTGGCGCAGGTTGACGATCGTCGGGATATCAGTTGTCACCTTTTCTCCGGGCCAACCATTAGGCTGCTGCATGAACAGGAACTTGAAATCGTCCATGCGGATAGCGCCGAGGTTTGCCTCGGCGAAGTAATAGACTTCGTGGCGCTTCGAGGGGCCAGCTCCAGTCAACAGGTCGAGCTGGTTGTAGCCGTCAAGATGGTTCTTGTAGGTCCGGTCGCCGAGCTGCACGCCGCGTAGAAGCTGCTCGGTGATGTTCGGATTTCCTGCTGCCGCGGCAAACGTCGGCAGCCAGTCCTGCCCGGAAAAGATGCCGTTCTCGACCACGCCCGGCCTGATCTTGCCCGGCCACCGAATGACGCAGGGTACGCGGAATCCCCCCTCATAGATCGTGCCTTTGGTGGCGCGGAACGGCGTCATGCCGCCATCAGGCCAGGTAAAGACCTCCGCGCCGTTGTCGGTCGTGAAGACGACGATGGTGTTGTCGGCAATGCCAAGGTCGTCGAGGTGCTTGAGCAGGTCGCCGATATCGTCGTCCATCTGCGACATGCCAGCCTCCTCCAGGCCGTAGCCGCTTTGTGGGGTCATCTTCGCCTGCTGCTTTTGCGATAGATAGGTGAAGATGTGCATCCGCGTCGTGTTGTGCCAAATGAAGAACGGCTTTCCGGCCTGCTTCGCCTGATCCATGAAGCGCTTGCTGTTCTCGACTAGCACGGCGTCGAAGGTCTCCATGTTGTACTTGGCTGGCCGGCCCTTCTGCCAGTACTGGTGATCTGCGCCCATTTCGGGGAACGGAGCGAGCGGCCCTTCGTCGACGATACGTTGTTTGCCGATTTTTCCCCAACGCGCCATGATGGTGGGATCCTCGGTGTCGGTCGCGTAGGAATGCACGATGTTGCGCGGGCCGTATTTGTCGATCCAGTCCTGCGGGTAATCGAACCAGTAAGGGTCCGACATCGCGTCGAGATGGTACAGGTAACCGAAAAATTCGTCGAACCCGTGTAGCGTCGGCAGGTACTTGTTTAGATCCCCCAAGTGGTTCTTGCCGAACTGCCCAGTGGCGTAACCCTGCGATTTCAACACAGTCGCGACGGTAACGGCTTGTTCCGGAATGCCTACATCCGCTCCGGCTTGCCCAACAGTTGTCAGGCCGGTGCGCAGAGGGATTTGTCCAGTGATGAAGTTCGCGCGCCCCGCGGTGCAGCTGGCCTCCGCATAGTAATCGGTAAACCGCATACCTTCGTTGGCAATTCGGTCGAGGTTCGGCGTTTTACCGGCCATGATTCCCTGGTGATAAGCGCCGATGTTGAACCATCCGACATCATCACCCATGATGAAGAGAATGTTCGGCTTCTGCGGCGCTGTCGCCGCCTGCTGCGCGACAGCCTTTTGCACCGTTGCACCGGTGCCCAGTGCAGATGCAGCGGCGAACGCCGTGCTGGCAAGCAGTATATTGCGGCGATTGAGAGCACCCTTACCTAAGTTCGAGCTGTCTCCGTCAACGGCATTGGACATTTCTCGCTCCTGCTATGGTGGCACTTCAGCCCGACATGGCTTGTCGAGGCATCGATCGGCGTCGTTCCTATTGCATTGCTCTGGTTTGCCCGCCATGCTTGGATATCGGCCTCTCTTGCAAGTTGCATTGTCGCGTTTGTGAAATGAGACCTCGACCGGCTTTGACCATTTCACGTTGCGCGCAACCGCTTGTCGCAAAGTTCGTCGACCCTGAATTTTCATTCGCGACCACTATGCGCTTCTCGCCGGATCAGGCTATGCAGTTTCGGCGGCCGGCCACGGCAATCTAGCGTTACCGACCATCAGTGGTCGAAGGAGGACGCCGCCCGACGTATGGGTGTCGCGACACGTCACCGCAAAGTGCCCATGCTTCAAGCTGCTTGCCGAAGCTGCATAAGTGGCGTGCGAAAATGTCCTAACTGTTCACCCCCTCGGGGCTTAAGAGATTCACTTTCCTGATCCTCCAGCAAACAACCATTGGCTATGGTGTCTTCAAAGATTGCTCTAATGCAAAGAGGTTTTGCGGCTGCACGCGGATAGTGCCCCCACGAGGACTATCGAGATCCGCGATGAGATAGAATGCGATCGATGCTACAACAGGCCGGATGAAGACGATCATACCGCCCTTCCGTCGCTCGCCATAACCAACCAATATGTTACAGCAAATCGCCATCACTCCCATCAGCGCCCATGCTCCGATCGGTATGCGATTGCGCCACGCCGCCAGCGTATCACCTTGGGAGTTCAGCACATCGTTGATGCCCGAGACGGCCAACGCTACGATCGGCGTCGGCTGCTTGGCCGCGGCCGAAACAGCACTTTCCAAAGCTCCGCCTGAGCAGTTGCGGTGTCCTGGTCAAATGGCCCGGCCGGCGCGCTCGTCGTCGTTTTCGTAGAAGGCGATCCGGAGCCGGAGATAGTTCCCCAGCAATTCCCTTGCTTGAGCGCCAAGCTCTCCGGGCAGAAGATCCGCGCGCAAATACTCGGTGCCGATGGCGTTCGCCTCCGCCTCCTCGAGTGTCTTGCGCTGATCGTACCGCGAAACCGCCATCGCGAAGCTAAATGCGATGATGAGCGCAAGGAGCGTCATGGTCGTAGCACGCACCGTGTCGAAGTCGTGGCGCTCGTCCTGGCGAAGTTGCTGTGTGCGCTTGCGGAGGAAGTCTCCAATGTAAAGGGCGACACATTGCACAATGAGCGCGATGACGAAAACGATCAGGGGATTATTGATGTGCGCGTGCATGGCACGACAGAAACCACCGAACTATCGCGACGAGAACAGGTGATCACCTTCTTCCAGAATCACATCCGCTGACAACAGACGAAAACCTGCTTGGCAATTCTGATGTTGGCAGGCAGAGGCAGCTCTTGTCTTCTCCATACGATAGAGCCGGCGTTTCTACTTCGTGAACATGGGCCTTGATGGCGTCGGCGGTGTTGCTGCCGCAGGCGAAATATTGAAGGTCAGCCAGAGATTCCAGCCTGCTGGCCGATTCTCATTGGCGAATTCGCCGTAAGCCTTCAGGTTGAGGTAGCCCTGCAGCTTGTCTGCGAGCGGAAAGATGTAACCGACCTGCGGGCCGAGGCCGACCACTCGCGACTGGAAGCAGCCAACGCGATCGCCGGACCCAGTATCGCATCCGACCTGCTGATACAGGTAACCCACGAGGCCGACCTGCCACTGCTTGGTCAGGAATTGCGAGGCGCCCCAGTCGAGGTGCATGTCCACCCCGTTTTGGTATTGGGTAGCCGGGTTTTTAAAGTTGTATGTGAATCCGAGCACCGCTGAAAACTCATGCCCGGTCTTTTGGTCGAAATAGGTGTAGCCGCCGCCAGCGTCGATCGCCCAGTGTCCAATCCCTATGTTGGCAAGGCGGGCTGAATCGTACATCCCGACCGGAATGTCGCCAGTGATATACGTCATGTAGTTGTTAACACCGGCATTCCAGCGCAGCGCGAACTGCGGGTACACATCGCCAAATCCCACGATCGAGCTGCTGATGCTATCGGAGCGCGAGAAAGGAAATGTGTTGCCGCCAGGGCCCGTCACCGTTCCGGTGAGGGTTCCCGCCAGCGACGTGCTGTTGGCGCCGTAGGCTGCAAGAAAGCCGGCAGAGGCCTGACCGCCGAACACTGGTGTTTCGAAAGCGTAGTTCGCGATCAAAAAGCCAAGATCCAAATTGGCATGAACGTTGGCGTTCGCGGTGGCCGTGACATTCGCTGGGATATTGCCGATGGTGATCTCGCGGGCCCGCGCGACGTCGCCAGCGGCGGAAACCGAGTCATGCCAATAGATGGTGGTCGCCGACCACCCCGGCGCCTGCTGGGGCACAGCCGCGAGGCTGCCATAAAGGCCGGGCACCCAAAAACTGACGCCGCCCTCATCGGCACGAGCGCATTGAACGGGCAGCGCCATTAGAGCGGCAACCGCTCCGATGCATAACTGACGCGAAAACCGACACCTCGGGCGCTGCATCCGCCGATCCTCCGTTCTCTCGGCCTTAAGCCGCTCGCGGGTCCGCTCACGGCGGAGATGTCGAAAGTAGGCGGCTATGATTGCGGCGCGTCTATGCGAAATCGGCAAACCGCACGGCGCCGTCACTCTTAAATGACGAGTGTGTCTCGGAGGTCACAATGGGGCCATCTCCCGACAGCCTGCCAAATTTGCATAGTCCTATTTGATCATCGACGGTAAAATCCGTGAGGTTGCGAGGACGGTCGCAGAAGGGTGGCGGGCCGGCTACAGCCACCCGCTGGGTCGAAGTTTACATCTGTCGTCTCACACTTTCGAGAAATCGTTGTTTCTCGCCAGGCGCGTAACCTTGGGAAGCTCCATAATACGGTTCATTGTATTGATTGTACGGTGCAGTCCGGTATTGGACCGTTGGCTCAGGTGACGCGTACGATGTGGTCGCAGCGTGCGCGGGCGATCGTGATCCGACTTGGCGAGAATAACGCTTCCCTCTCAGAGGCGCCGTCGCACCAGCGTAATACGGGTTGAGGATGCACATCTGACCGTTGGCCGACGCCCTGCATTGGTCCATAGTCGTGTAGCTGCATCGATAGTAGGGGCTGGCTCCGAAAGAGACGACATACAAGCAAACGGGAAAAGCCGGATCATATCTTTGAGCCCGGGCGTGCCCTACCGTTAAAGCGATACCCATCGTCAAAAACGTCAAAGCCAATGTGCGCATTGGAACTTCCTCGAAGTCGGCACAATACCCCTGCACTCAGTCCGTTGGCAGTATTGATCCAAGTCAACGCTCACGGAATAGGTTGATGCGCGTGGACTGATGTCGAGGTCGATGCCGCGCCGATCGGTCGCTAAACTAGCGCAGCGTCTCGACCGTCGCGACGTGCTCGCGGATGAGCCTCGCGATGGAAGACAAGGCCTCGCGACGGAGGACCCAGCACGGGCTAAGGGGGCCTCCGGGGCGCGTGAAAAATGCGGGGTACGCGCGACCGACCCTTTTGAGAATGTCTGGCCCCCGAACATCTACGGAAGAGCGGCGCACCTTTGGAGCAAACCCTTACCTTGGTCGACCTCGTTCGCGCAGCATTCTCTTGATCTGCATCAAGCGCTTTCGGGATGCCTCATGAAAGCGTTCGGCAGGGCGGGAAGTCAATCAAGGAGAACAGATCATGTCTGTCGGCTTCTTTGAGACTAAACCTCGCGCCTTCGATCCTGTGGCCGCCTCCGGGCTCACGAAAGAAGCCCTAGAAAGCGCGAACTTAGCCTTGAAGGCATTGGCCACTTGGCGAAACGAGATTGCCGACACGAACCAGAAAAATGGCGAGCGCGTCCTCGACCAGATGGCGGTCGCCGCGAAGACGCTTGGGTGGCCTACGCAGATCGTTGAAGCCGCCCGCACACAATTGAAAAGCGTCGCCGAAATCCAAGTTAAGACGATGGACCAAATGATGGACGTTTGGGAAGAGCAGCTCAAATTGCCGAACCCGATGACATCGTCACCATCGGCGATACTGTCAAAACTCACATCCTTGCCGGGTCTCACGGTAAGTCCAGCTACGGCAGCGAACCCAATCGAAGTGTGGATGAAGCTAGCGGAGCAGTGGCAACGAGCGTGGATTGCGCCCTTCGGCGCAACGGACAAGCGGCAGTAGGTAGGTGCGGGCAGGCAAGCGCACTACGTAGTAGCCCATTGTGGCCGGCGAGCCCTTGACCGCAATCCCTGGCGCCTTGCCGGTCCGCGCCGCCCGGCCATGCTCTGATGCTCTGCGCATGGGACGAAATAGGGGCCTACGATGAAGTATCAAATCTGGTTTATGAAGCCATCGTTTCTTCGCGATGTCGTTGGTAGCTTGCCCAATCCCAATAACCTCTCGGCTACTCATGTTCACTTGAAGGATATCGATGCCGATAGTCAGGAGAATGCTCTGACTCGCATGCGAGCGGAGAACTGGTCACCGAATGGTGAGGGTCTCGATTTGCTTCAAAGCAAAGGACTACAGCACACAACCATGACAATCGGTGACGTACTCGTGGATGAAAGCGATGCCGTCTATCTCGTCACCGGCATTGGCTTCAGCTTGCTGCCGAAACATGAGGAGCCGCGTCGATAATTATCTCCATGGATTAGCTTGACTGCGCGTCCTATCAAAACCGGCCAGCAGCTCAGGTCTTGATACCAGCCCACCTTCTTTAGCCAGTGACGATGCGAGTCCATCCGCCGACATGGGGCAGAGTTGTTGTCGCTTGCGAGGACTGAACCAAGATCAAGTCGATCAAGACAAACCTTCATCGAGATTGCATTGAGGTTCGCTCCTCTCGTCTCTCGATGCATCCCGCTGGACATTTTACATCACTATGGAGGCAACCCCATTGAAGGAGTAAGCCATGAACAAGCTCTATGCTCTCGCCTCGGTTGGGTTCTGCGTAGCTGCGGCAGCCCTGATTACGTCGGCATCGGCTCTTCCGACGGAGGAAGTACCGAAGACCGAACCAGAGTATATCGTCAAGGCGAAGACCGCGGCCCCGCCGTCGGTCGTGAATAACGCGACGATCACAATGCCGCAGCCTGATGGGTCTTCCAAGACCGTCCAAACCGGATCGAACGGTTTCACATGCTTTATCGACAAGTACGGAACGCCCGAATGCGATGACCAGAACGCCATGGAATGGCGCAAAGCCTTGCAAGCCAATCAGGCTCCGCCGAATAAGATCGGCCTAATTTTCATGCTTGCCGGTGACACTGGCACGAGCAATCACGATTTCACCGAACGGCACACGCACCAGCATTGGGTCCAGACCGGGCCGCACGTGATGATCGTCGGCGGCGCAGCACACGAGATGCTCAGCCCTTATCCACACGATCTGGATGTCAAAGACGCGACGCAGCCCTTCGTCATGTTCCCCGGCAAGCCCAACGAACACCTCATGATCCCGGTGCACTCGCAAGAACTGACCACGGGCAGCGCGCGGTGACGTGAGTGAACGCCGCCGTGCCTTGAGACCTGCGGCACGGCGGCGAGCGTCGGCTCCGAGGCTTCAATGATGCCAGAGTCTTGCACGTCGCCATGTTGGCGCTGCGAGCGCGTTCTCCTCCGTGTGGGCCAGCTGCCGCTCGATCGCGTCCGGATTCAGCGGCCCATCTCGTTGCGCAGCGTCGAGGCGGTGCCCGGAAACCCGACACGCTCACCTCCTCATCGGAATTGCCGGGCTGGCGCTGCGCCGCGTTGAGTGTGTTGTTGCTCATGCGGCGGCGCGGATGCGGGTGTCGTTCAGCATTGCGTTTCCCGTGCTGGCATCGCCGAACAAAAGCGGACTCGGTGCCAGCAAGACTACCAGCCGTGCTACACCTGCCAACGCACGGGGCGAACGCGCGCGCTCCCCGGTGGATTTAAGTCTTTAAAATGACTGTCGGAAAAGACGTCGGCGAACGTGGCGAACAGACGCGAACACCGGCAATGGTGCGCCATTCGGAACAAAACTGCGAACTCATATATGATTGAAATACCTATATAATTTCTGCAAGCGCTTGCGCCGCAACGCGCCTGGACGGCGGTTCTCCTTATCGTCCAAGCAGCAGCACTATTGAGACTATTAACCCCGTGACGCCGATGGCGGGTACAGCGATCCAGAAGGCCTCATTCCGCTTATCGGGAAAGCGACAGGCGAGCTGCCAATTCGATAGCACCACGCCCAGATATCGGGAAATTGACTTACGCTGCCGACGCAGCCGCGCCCAAAGCGTCAGCGCAAACAAAGCCCGCGCTTGCGAAGTGCGGGCTCCGGTCATGGGAGTCCATGACCGGTTCGGGAGGAGCGTCCCATGCCGCCCCCCGGAGCGCACGCGGCGAGGCCGCGGCGCAATTCGCACAGACGGCTGATAGCAACCGATCCCATCGGGCAAGGCACCATCTTTTATTTCGGGAGTACAGACTACGTTAGCACCGTCTCGCGCTTCGTAGCGGCGGCAAAGATATTCGCTACCTTTCCGGCAATCGCTGCCCCCAAATCGGCGTTGTTCTTGGCCGTGAAATGAATTCCATCAACTCCATCGGTCGAAATCACGCTTCCCGCGTCGAAGAAATCGACCTTAAGGAAAGCAGCGAGCGATCTGTACTGGCTGGCGAGTTCGATGGTCTTCTCGCGCCCGCCCTCAAACATTCCCTGAAACCACGGGTCCGGCAAATCGGCGAGTGGCGGCGGCGAAACGATGAGCACTTTGGGCGCGGGATACACTGTTCCTACTCCGCCGCCGGAAGTGAGCACTTGTCCCGCCAACTTGGACATACCGACCGCGATCTCGTAAGGCGTACGGCGGAAATAGCTCTTCGTATCGTTGGTCCCGAGCATCATGATGACGAGATCCAGCGGAAGATGACTTGCAAGGGCGGATGGAAGGTAGGCGGACCCGTTCAGCCGTGGATCCGCTGGATCATCGAGCGACGTCGTGCGTGCACTCAACCCCTCCTCGATGACCTCGTAGTCGGGCCCGAGCTTTGCTGCCATGGCTCCTGTCCACCGCTCCGCATAGGGAAACCGCGTCGTCGGCGAGCCCTCCGGGACGGCAACCCAGCCCCAGGTGAGTGAATCTCCAAAGCACAGGATACGTTTCGTCATCGGTCCCTCACGAGTTTGATTTAGAGCGAACGCCGTAGAAGATCGCGGCGAGGAGAATGATCAGCCCTTGGGCGATGAGCTTGCCTGGCTCCTGCACCCCCATCGTCGTCATGACTACGAACAGAAGGGCGAAGCAGAGGACGCCGACAAATGGACCCCAGACTTGGGCGGGTCGGCCGAAGACCACGCCGCCTAGAATAGTTGCCGCGATCGAATTCATGACGAGTTCAGGTCCGAACCGCACGCTTCCGACCGCTATCGAGGATGTTTGGACCAGTGCAGCCACGGCAGACATGAGTCCCGAGATCGTGTGCGCAAGCACGACGGTGCGTTCGACCGGCACGCCCGAAAAATGTGCGGAGATTGGATTGCTGCCGATCGACCACACGAATCTGCCGAACACGGTTCTTCCGAGAAAGCCGCTCATCACGCCGGCAAGCACGAACCAAAAGATGACTGGGGCGGGGAGTGTCCCGAACCGCAAATTATAGAGTTGGCGGAACTGGTCCGGGACATCTCCCGGCGGCTTCCCATTCGCGAGATATTCAACCAACCCGATCAGAACGATATTCACCGCAAGCGTCACGATGACGGCGGATGCTCGGCGCTTGCCGACAAGAAGCCCGTTCAAAAGACCGACCGAAAGCCCGACACTTAGGCACAGAAGAACAACGAAAAGAATCGGCCATTCGTAAAGGAGGCCAGAAGAAATCAGGTAGTTGACGAACAGAATAACTCCACCAGCGGACAGGTCGATGGAGCGCGAGGAGATTACGAGCAGTTGACCTAGAACGACGATACCGAGCGGCACGACCTGTCGCGCGAATGTACCCAGGATCGCGACGTTCATCAGGTTGGGCCGCATCATCCACAAGGTGACAAGGAGCACCAGGAGAACGATGTAGGAAGGCGGTATTCGCAACGCGGCGCGAGACAGGTCGTCAAGTCGCTTCATGACTTACAGTCCAATCGTCTTGCGCGGCTGAAGCGATATGACTGCGAGTAGTATCAGCCCCTTCACGATGGTCTGGATGAAGGCCGAGACATTGAGAAGATTCATGCCATTTGCGATAACTGCGAGAAGCGCGCAGCCGATGACAGTGCCGTGGAGGCTGCCAACTCCTCCGGCGAGTTGGGTGCCGCCAAGCGCAACGGCGGTGATCGAATCAACCGCATATTGCGTCCCGATGTTTGGGTCACCCGAGACGATGCGGCCCGCCAAGAAGATGCCGGCCGCAGCAGCGAAACAGGAACTCAGGACGTAGGCTGCGAGGACGTTGCGCTGCTCGGCGATGCCAAAGGTAGCCGCTGTTTCACCTCCGCCGATCGCAAAGAGGTGCAAGCCGAAGCGGGAGCCGTGCACGACCTTCCAAGCCACCAATATTGCGGCGATGACCCATATGACAGGCATGTAGATGCCAAATAGCCTGCCGCTCACGAGAAAGAGGATCTCCGATGGGACGGAGCCACCAGCAGAGGGCCGGACAAACATCGTTATGCCCTGCACGATGCCCATCATGGACAACGTTGCGATGATCGGATGCACTCTAAAACTGGTTACCGTAATCCCGTTTAGGAGCCCAATCACGACGGCCGCGAGCATGACCCCCGGCACCGAAACATAGACGGGAGCGTTGAGCGACAAGATTCCGGTCGTGAGGCTGACGACGGAGCCGACCGACAGATCAAGACCTCTCACAAGGATCACGATCATCTGCCCGATGCTCACGAGGATGAGCGGCGCCGCCTGAGCAACTAGATTGAGAATGTTTTGCGAACTCACGAACTCATTGGTCGAAAATGCCAAGGCCAAGGAACAGGCCAGGGCGACGAGCAACGGAACCGTCCACAACCCGTGCCGTGAGTTTGCTCCAACAAATAAGCGACCAAGCTGGCTCATCTCGGTTGTTTTCACCTCAACTATGTAGGGCCGCTTCGAGAATGGCGTGCTCGGTAGCCGATTCGGCGAGCATCTCGGTAACGACATGCTTGTCGTGGATGACATACAGCCGGTCGCAAAGACCGATCAGCTCCAGAGTTTCTCTCGAAAGGACGACGACCGAACCGCCGGCGTTCGCGTAGTCGCGAAGGAGCTTGTAGATCTCTGCCTTTGCGCCTACGTCGACGCCTCGTGTGGGCTCTTCAATGATCAGTATGTCGGCCCCCAATGCGAGATATCGTCCAAGAAGAACCTTTTGCTGATTTCCGCCCGACAGAGCGTTCACCGGCAGCGACGGTCTAGAGGCCTTTATCGAGAGGCTTTTCATGGAGTTCGCGATCACCTCGCGATGAGCCGATGCCGGTTTAAGTTCGAAATGCCGGCTGTGCAGTCCAATGGTGAGATTGTGGGCGAGAGAAAGGTCAAGAAACAAGCCCTCGAGCTTCCTGTCCTCGGGAACAAAGCCGAGGCCTAGCGCCTGCATTTCGCGAATGCCGAGCTCTCCTGAGAGCGGGAAGGCGAACTCCCGTCCTCTAACGGCAACCTTGCCGCCGTGGGGCGTGTATTGTCCGACGAGCGACCTGACAAGCTCCCGCTGCCCCTGGCCCTCGAGGCCTGCAAGCGCCACGATCTCGCCGCGCCGGAGCATGATCGATGACGGCGTAGCGTCCGGAGTCAGCCGAAGACCCTCAATCGAGAGAACGACTTCGCCCTCCGTTCGGTTCGACCTGGGCGGAAACAACTCGCTCAGCTCCCGGCCGACCATCATGGCGATCAACTGCTTGGGGCGGATCGCTGAAACCGGCACGGTGTCTACGTTGCGACCATCCTTCAACACGGTGATGGTGTCGCAAATCTTGAAAATTTCTTCCATGCGGTGAGAGATGTAGACGACCGCCTTCTGCTGCCTCTTGAGGGCCAGAATCTGAGCGTTGAGAACATCGACATCAGCGGCATTGAGCGCAGCCGTTGGTTCATCGAGAATAACGACGTCGGCGCGTGCCGAGATGCCGCGGGCGATTTCTACAAATTGCCTCTCCGCGATGGAAAGATTTCCGACGAGGGTTGCCGGATCGAGCTTCAGGCCAAGCTCGGATAAAATCTCCTTCGCTTTCCTTTCCATCCAAGCCGTGTCGGTTACGCCGAACTTTGTAACCGGCTCTTTGCCGAGATACATGTTCTCGGCGATTGACAGATTAGGAAGCAGGGAGTGTTCCTGGAACACCGTCGATACTCCGGCATCGAGCGCCTCACGAGGTGAGGCGAAGCGGACGATTTGTCCGTTCTTTCGAATCATGCCGCCGTCAGGCTGAATGACGCCTGCCAAGATCTTCATGAGGGTCGATTTGCCGGCCCCGTTCTCGCCCATGAGCGCATGGACTGATCCGGGAAGCAGCTGAAAATCGACGTTTTCGAGCGCGGCAATGCCCCCGAAAGTCTTCGAGATTGATGTCATCTGGACAAGCGGCTGTACGGTCATCGCTTCGATGCAAAGCCTGGATAGGGGGACGGTAGTGCCGGCGCTTAAAAAGAGCGCCGGCACCAGCAAAGATCAGTGCTTGCCGTAGTACTTCTGGAGATCCTGCTCGGTCAGGCTGGTCGGAAACCAGGCATTCGCGCTGAGGTCCTTGCGATAGTACTTCTTGGCCTTTTCGAGATCCCACCCGTCGGGCTCGTAGACGTAACGCTTATGGAGCTGCTTGCCTTCGAGAAGGGCAACCGCCGCGCGCACGCCCGCAGCCCCCTGCTCGGGACCGTATTCGGGCGAGATCGAGGGGAAGCCGAGCTCGATCCAGCGGGCGAAGAAGCCGTTGTTGCCTTCGCCGGTGATCGGCGGAATTTTCGCGCCATATTGCTGGAAGACATCGACGCAGGCGCGGGTCATGTCGGCACCTGACGACCAGATGCCGTCGACCTTCGGATTATTGAGATAGAGAGTTTCGCAGACCTGCTTGCCGACGTCGTATTGCCACTTGCCGGCATCTTCCGCGACGATCTTGATGTCGGTGCCCTTGATCGCTTCCAGCAGGCCCTTGTAGCGATTGATGTCCTCAGGATGCGCCGGAAGGCCGCGCAGCACCCAGATGTTTCCCTTGCCATGGAGCTGCTTGACGAGGAAATCGCCCATCACCTTGCCGAAATGAACGCCGCCGCCCTGGATATCGACAGTGTATTTGTCGGTCTCTGTCAGACCCGTATGGACGATGACGGGAATGCCGGCGGCGACGGCTTTTTCAATGCCGGCGTCAGCGGAAGTCGGCGTCAGCGGTGTCACGATGATCGCATCGACCTTCTGCGCGATAAGATCTTCGATATCGGCGACCTGCTTGGCCTGACTAATATTGGCATCCAGCAGGATGAATTGACCGACTCTCTTGTCGAGCCTCGCAGCCGCTTCCGCATCATGCGCCATCTGGACGGTCCAAGTGTTGGCGTTCACGCCAAAATGGCTCATCCCGATCTTCCATGGACCGTTCTTCTTGAACTGATCCGGAGGCGTCATGCGCTCATCGCCGGGGCGCGGCGTGACGCCCTGCATCAGGTTGACCTCCTGCGCGCGAGCTTCCGTCCAGGCAGCCAACGTCGCGGCGACCAGCCCAATTCCGAGTAGTTTCAATCCTTGGTGCATGAATCCTCCTTCACCGCACTCGATGCCCAATTTACTTCGAGAGAGCAGAGCGCAGGTCAGCGTCCGTCCGCCGCGGCACGGCGGACGTTGTCTGGACCATTCAGGTTGATGGATCGGCCCCTCTCGGCGAAGAGCCTACTTCTTGGCGTTCTGCTCCCAGTGCTGACGGATTTTTTCAGTCCGCCGCGACGTTACCAATGCACAGCTTGACTGGAGCTGTCAATAGTTATTCAGATTGAATGAATAATCGACCTGTTGCAGTCTTCGAGTGGCAGAGACAATGATGGGTACCAAAAAGCACGGGGATTCAGGACGATGCTTGTGCGTTCGGTTCTATGTTTCGGCGATTCCAATACTCACGGTCAGATACCTGGTCGCGGACCGCTCGAGCGCCACGATCGACACACCCGGTGGCCGGGTGTGCTTCAGGCTGAGCTTGGGCCGAAGTGGTACGTCATCGAAGAAGGTCTCAGCGGAAGGACAACCGTTCGCGACGATCCAATCGAAGGTGCCCACAAGAACGGCAGGACATATCTGCGTCCTTGCGTCCAAAGCCACACGGTCCTGGATCTCGTGATCATCATGCTGGGGACCAATGACCTCAAGGCTCGATTCAACATGCCGGCTTCCGAGGTCGCCATGGGACTGGGGTGCCTGATCTACGACATACGAGAGCTGGCGCCAGGCCCTGGCGGAACTGTACCGGAAATCATGATCGTGGCCCCTCCTCCGATTTTGGACGACATCAAGGAATGGAAATCGATCTTTGCCAGCGCACCAGAGAAGTCACGGCAACTCGCCCTGGAATTCGAAATCATGGCGGATTCCCTTGGCGTGCACTTCTTTAACGCCGGAGCGGTTTGCCAATGCGACGAAGCAGACGGATTTCATTTGAACGCCGATGCACATCGGGCACTGGGTATCGCGCTGGCACAAGAGATCGAAGCGATCGGATGGTCCGTTGCTGAGCATCAGCGTTGAGCGAACCTCTGCTTGAGGTCTTCCGAGAGGAGCAGTTCCTTGCCTGACATGCGATTTGCGCCACCGAACCCGCTGCGGATCGCAGACCGGGCGAGCGGCCTGAATGCGCCAAGCGTGAGAAGCTACAATGAACGGCTTGTGCTCTCGTTGCTCTTGCAGAGCGCCGGAATTTCGCGCCTCGAAATCGGCGAAAAAACCGGCCTTTCCGCGCAAACAGTATCTGTCATCGTGCGTTCATTGGAGCAGGAAGGTCTGGTCTCGAAGGGTGAGGCGCAGCGAGGTCGGGTCGGGCCGCCGGCAATTCCCCTGTCGCTCAATCCCAAAGGAGCCTTCTCGATCGGCGTAAGCTTCGGCGCAAGCGCGGCCGATATCGCCGTCATCGACTTTGTCGGCGAGGTGCAGCACCACGCCGCGCATCCATACTCCACGTTGCATGGATCCGGCGCACTCGTCGCGAAAATCCAGGAAACTCTAGCGGCGCTTCCACCCTCGAGCCGAACCCGGATTGCTGGTATCGGACTGGCGGCCCCCAACGAGACAGGCTCGCATCGTGTGAGAGATCTTTTAGGCAGCGATCTAATCGATCTCCAGGCCAGCATTGAGAGCGCGCTCAATCTGTCCGTTTACATCCAGGATGACATAACAGCGGCTGCAGGCGGGGAAAGCCTGTTCGGAGTGGCGCGCTCTTTGCCCGATTTCCTCTTCTTCTATCTGGGCTCGCACCTGCACAGTCGTCTCGTTCTGAACTATCAAATCCACAGCGGCAGGTTCGGCATGAGTCATGACGTCGGGCTGCTGCGCTTGCGAGAGGAATTCAAGCGGCTTGGGCTAGTGCTGGAAGACGTCGGATCAGAAACCCTGCCGAGGGCTGCCGCCGAATACTACGCCGAATGGCGTCGCATGTGCTGCCGCCAGCTCGTCGGATCAATTCGTTCCCTCCTGAGCTTTGTCAGTTTCAAGTCCGCGGTCATATCGAGCTACGCACCACCGAAACTAGGACAGACCCTATGCTCCGAGCTTCATGAGGAAGTACCTGAGGTGCAGTTCCTCTATGGCGCCAACTCCATCGCGCCCAAGGCGGTGGGCGCAGCCAACCTGCCGTATCACTCGCGGTTTATGGTGCAGTAGACAGGCCGGCACCGAAACCCGAATTACTGCACCCATCAAATGCGCGAAGGGGCGCATCACCCGTACTTGCGGAAACGCGGAACGAACGTTTCAGAACGGCAAGCCGTCGCGGTAGAAAGCGACGGCGACGGAAAATGCGATGTCTTGTTGGCAATTCTCTTCGGCGATCTGAAGCGCAAACCCGAGGTTATCCGCGGCATTCCGTGTGTCGAACGGCTGCACCGAACCTGTAGATCGTGCTCCAGCGTGGAAAAGTCATGGTGCCCAGGGGCGGAATCGAACCACCGACACTGCGATTTTCAGTCGCATGCTCTACCAACTGAGCTACCTGGGCGTGCTCCAAGAGAGGGGCCAAGGCCCATCGAGCGGGCGGTTTATAGTGGGCCGGAAGCGGCCTGTCCACCCACGCTTCGCCTTTCGCTTCGCGGGGCGGGGCACGGCTGTGAACAAGATCGGCGTGGGCGCGCGGCGGGGCTCTCGCGACCATTTAACATATTGATAATACGACATTATTCTACGTCATCCACGTCGTCGTCGCGGCCGGGGATGACATAGGAGCCCTTGAGCCAGCGGTTGAGGTCGACGTCGCGGCAGCGCGAGGAGCAGAACGGGCGGGTGGCCTGGGACTGCGGCTTGCCGCAAATCGGGCAGGTCTTGAGCGGGGGAAGCGGCTTTTTGACTTGGTCGTCCATCAGGTGAGCCTACACGAAGTCGGGAGATAAGGGGGCTGTGGGGCAAGAGTTCCCGAAGGTGGCGGCGGGACTCGCGACTCCCCTCCCCAATCCCGCAAGGGGGAGGGAGCGCATCGCCGGCGGGGCGGCACTCAAATTCGATGTGAAAGGGTCCCGGCCCGGCCGGCCGTTCTACTTTGCATGGGGTTGTTTTCGAGATTTTTGTTTAAGCCAACCCGGAGCTCAAACGCCGACGGCGTTGAGCCAGCCGAAGCGGATCGGAAAACCTTCGCCGCCGAGCAGCGTGGTGGTCTCGTAGAGCGGCAGGCCGACGACGTTGCTGTAGGAGCCAACCATCTTGACCACGAAGGAGCCGGCGATGCCCTGCACGGCATAGCCGCCGGCTTTGCCGCGCCATTCGCCGGAGCCGATATAGGCCTGGATGTCGTCCTCGGAGAGGCGCTTGAAGCGGACGCGGGTCTCGACCAGGCGCTGGCGGAAGGCCTCGCGCGGGGTGACCAGCGTGATCGCGGTGTAGACGCGATGGTTGCGGCCCGACAGCAGCCGCAGGCACTGCGCGGCCTCGTCCACCAGGTTGGCCTTGGGCAGGATGCGGCGGCCGACCGCGACCACGGTGTCGGCCGAGAGGATGAAGGCGCCGCGCAGCTCGTCGTCGAGCTGCACTGATTTGAGCGCCGCATCGGCTTTTGCCCGGGCGAGGCGATTGGCGCAGGCGCGCGGCAGCTCGCCCCGCTTCGGCGTCTCGTCGACATCGGCCGGCCGCAAGGCATCGGGCTCGATGCCAGCCTGATTGAGCAGCGACAGGCGCCGTGGCGAACCGGAGGCAAGAACGAATTTGGGACGGCCGAGCATCAGGTGATTTGGGGGACGGAAGCAGGGGGTGAATTGCGCGCGGAACCTATCGGAAGGGGGCCGGTTTCACAACCCGGGAACCCGGACTTAAGCGATTCGAGGTAACTACAGATGCGTGTGCCTGCGGTCTGTGACGCCGGTGTTACGGCCCCTTCGCCTCGTCCTACCCGCTCGCGGCCCCGGCCTTCGCGAAGCGCCTGCGGATGCGCAGGAGGAGCTGATCGCAGACCTCGCGGTAGGCAGCCAGCTTCTGGTCGCGACTGCCTTCGGTGCCGGTCGGATCGTGCGTCGGCCAGTACTCGACGTCGGCGGCGAGCGTGCGCGTCAGCTCCAGCGCCTTGTGATGGGCCTCCGGCGACAGCGTGATGATGAGGTCGAAGTTCAGCCCCTCCCAGTCCTCCAGCTCCTCGAAGGTCTGCGGCTTGTGGGTGGAGATGTCCTGCCCGAGCTCGCCCATCACGGCGACCGCGAAGGGATCGAGCTCGCCCTTCCTGGCGCCGGCGGATTTGACGTAGAGCCCGTGCGGAAACATGTGGTGCAGCAGGCTCTCGGCCATCGGCGAGCGCACGCTGTTGAGCGCGCAGGCGAACAACACTGACTGCGGATCGCGTGCGCGGGGCGGCGCCGCCATCGCGCTTAGCCTTTCCAGTGCAGGACAGTGATGAGCGTGAACAGCCGGCGCGAGGTCTCGAAATCGACCCGCACCTTGCCCTTCAGTCGCTCCTGGAGCGTGCGCGATCCCTCGTCATGGATGCCGCGGCGGCCCATGTCGATGGCCTCGATCTTGTCCGGCGTCGCAGTCCGGATCGCCTGATAGTAGCTGTCGCAGATCATGAAATAGTCCTTCACGATCCGCCGGAACGGCGTCAGCGACAAGAGATGCGCGACCACGGGCGTGCCGTCCTCGCGGCGGATGTCGAACATCAAGCGGTTGCCGCTGATGCCAATATGCAGCGTGAACGGCCCCTGCCCGTCGGCGCCTTCCGGCGCGAACAGGTTCTGCTCGATCAGGTCGTAGATCGCGATCGCGCGCTCATGCTCGATGTCCGGCCCGGAGCGGCCGATCGATTCCTCGTCGAGCGTGACGCCGACGATGCGATTTTGCGTGTCGTCCTGTGCGGGCTTGTTCATGACAGATTGAGGCGCAATCCGACCGAGCGCGCATGGGCGTCGAGCCCTTCCGCCTTGCCGAGCGTCATCGCGGCGGGCCCGAGCGCACGGAGCTGGTCGGGGCCGCATTTCAGGATCGAGGTGCGCTTCATGAAGTCGTGCACCGAGAGCCCCGAGGAGAAGCGCGCCGAACGCGCGGTCGGCAGCACGTGGTTGGATCCGCCGACATAGTCGCCGATCGCTTCGGGCGTGTGCGCGCCGAGGAAGACCGCGCCGGCATTGCGGATCTTTGCGGCGAGCCCATCGGCGTCCGTCGTCATGATCTCAAGATGCTCGGCGGCGATGGCATCGGCGAGCGGGATGGCGTCAGCGAGGTTCTTCACCATGATGACGGCGCCGAAATCGGCCCACGACGCGCCGGCGATCGCAGCGCGCGGCAGCGTCTTCAACTGCGCTTCGACGGCATTTTCGACATCGGCGGCGAGCCGCGCGGAATCGGTGATCAGGATCGACTGCGCGCTCGCATCATGCTCGGCCTGGGCCAACAGGTCGGCGGCGATCCAGTCGGCATTGCCGGTGTCGTCGGCGATGACCAGCACCTCCGACGGACCGGCGATCATGTCGATGCCAACCTTGCCGAACACGAGCCGCTTGGCCGCGGCGACATAGGCGTTGCCGGGGCCGACGATCTTTGCGACCGGCGCAATCGTCGCGGTGCCATGGGCGAGCGCGGCAACGGCCTGCGCGCCGCCGACGCGGTAGATCTCGCTGACGCCGCCGAGATGGGCGGCCGCCAGCACCAGCGGGTTGAGCTTGCCGTCGGGCGCCGGCACCACCATCACGAGCCGCGCAACGCCGGCGACCTTCGCTGGCACCGCATTCATCAGCACCGAGGACGGATAGGCCGCGGTACCGCCGGGCACGTAGAGGCCGGCCGATTCGATCGCGGTGTAGCGCCAGCCGAGCTCAACGCCGAGCGGATCGGTGAAGCGCTCATCCTTCGGCAGCTGACGCGCGTGGTAGGTCTCGATGCGGTCGCGGGCCAGCTTGAGCGCATCCAGCGTTGCGACGTCGCAGACCTTCACGGCGGCATCGATCTCGGCGGTCCGGACTTGCAAGGAGGCGGCATCGAGCTCAAGCCGGTCGAACTTGCGCGTCGCCTCGATCAGCGCGGCATCGCCCCGCTTGGCCACATCATCGACGATTGAGCGC
This sequence comes from Bradyrhizobium sp. UFLA05-109, assembly GCF_054185165.1. Taxonomy (NCBI): domain Bacteria; kingdom Pseudomonadati; phylum Pseudomonadota; class Alphaproteobacteria; order Hyphomicrobiales; family Nitrobacteraceae; genus Bradyrhizobium; species Bradyrhizobium sp. UFLA05-109. The sequence goes on from NZ_JBBIAR010000004.1 coordinate 208,175, forward strand.
GCGGCGGCCTCGACGTCGGCCGAGACCTCACGCTTGGCGGCGAGGAAGGCCGCAAATCGCTGGTCGAAATCGGCGCTGCTGCGGTCGAGGCGAATGGGCATGTTGCGACGGTCTTTTGGCTGATCTTTGGGGTGGATCGGGCTCACCAGGTCCCCTGCTCAATGGCGCGGCGGGGAAGCGGCGTCAACCCTTGGGAGATGTCGTCCCGTCGAAGTCGTCTTACCCCCTAATCCTCCTG
>NZ_JBBIAR010000050.1:0-73757 GCF_054185165.1 Bradyrhizobium sp. UFLA05-109
CACGAATACGCAGCGGCTGCGATCTCGGAGCTGCCGTTGAGCGACGACAGGGAAGTCCGTCTCGCTGGGGTACGCAGGTACATGGAGGGCTATCGCCGCATGGCGACTCGAGTCCGGGCCGAGGGGGAGGCGCTGGCCGCCGGAGCCGGCGATGGGGACGTCGCAGGTGAGGGCGATGCGCTGGCGGCCGGGGAGGGCGAGGCCGACGGAGCCGGCGTGGGGTTCACGGAGGCTGCCGGTGCCGGGGTCGGCGATTGCGCGAACGCGCCGGAGAGGCAGAGGGTAATGGCGGCTGCCGGGATCACCGCGGCCAAAAACGGACGGAAAAAGCTCGTCATTACGTGTCTCCCCAAGGCAAGTAAGCTCTTGCCCGCATTTCTTGTACCAAGTGCGCGTCCCGGTTCGCGCGAACGCGCCTATCTAACACGCATGGCCCAAATTCGTCCCATGACAGATGCGTCATAGGGCACACGCTGCAAATGACTGGCCAACCGTGCCATGATCGCCATATAAGGCAGGCGAAATTCAGGACATTTCATGAGCGCGCTCGCCAATCACGCATTTGCCAAGATGAACGGCATCGGCAACGAGATCGTCGTTGTCGACATGCGGGATTCGGCCGCCTCGGTCACGCCGGATGACGCGCGCGCGGTCGCCTCCGCGAAGGGCGTGCCCTACGACCAGCTCATGGTGCTCCAGAAGCCGCGGCTCGACGGCACCGAGGCCTTCATTCGCATCTACAACAATGACGGCTCGGAGGCCGGCGCCTGCGGTAATGGCATGCGCTGCGTGGTGCGGCGTATTTTTGAAAAGACCGGGCAGACCGCCGCGACGTTCGAGACCGCCGCGGGGCTTTTGAACTGCTGGCAGGGATCTACCCCCGATCTCTATACCGTCGATATGGGCGCACCGAAATTCGGCTGGCAGGACATTCCGCTGGCGGAGGAGTTTCGCGACACCCGTTACATCGAGTTGCAGATCGGGCCGATCGACAAGCCGATCCTGCATTCGCCGTCCGCGGTGAGCATGGGCAACCCGCACGCGGTCTTCTGGGTCGACGACGTCAACGCCTATGACCTCGGACGTTTTGGTCCGCTGCTCGAAAACCATCCGATCTTCCCCGAGCGCGCCAACATCACGCTCGCCCACATCGTCGATCGCGATCACATCACGATCCGCACCTGGGAGCGCGGTGCGGGCCTCACCAAGGCTTGCGGGTCGGCGGCTTGCGCGACGGCAGTGGCCGCGGCGCGGTTGAAGCGCGCCAACCGCAGCGTCGAGATCACGCTGCCCGGCGGCAAGCTCGGCATCGAATGGCGCGAGCGCGACGATCACGTGCTGATGACGGGCACGGCGACCTTCGAATATGAAGGCAATTTCGATCCGGCGCTGTTCGCCTCGGTCGCCTGATGGGCGTCGAGGTCCTGACCTTCGGCTGCCGCCTCAACGCCTTCGAGGCCGAGGTGATCCGCCGCGAGGCGGAGGGGGCGGGGCTCTCGGACACCATCGTCATCAATAGCTGTGCGGTCACCAATGAGGCGGTGGCGCAGGCGCGGCAGTCGATCCGCAAATTGAAGCGCGAGCGGCCCAGTGCGCGCATCGTCGTTACCGGCTGCGCGGCGCAGACGCAAAGCGAGATGTTCGCTGATATGGCCGAGGTCGATCGCGTCGTCGGCAATGACGACAAGATGCACGCCATGGCCTGGCGCGAGGCGCGTGCCGCGTTCGATATCGGCGCGAATGACAAGATCGCGGTCAGCGACATCATGGCGGTGAAGGCTATGGCGCCGCATCTGATCGACGGCTTTGCGAGCGGTCTGCCGCGGGTCTTCGTGCAGGTGCAGAACGGCTGCGATCATCGCTGCACCTTCTGCATCATCCCGTTCGGCCGCGGCAATTCGCGCTCGGTGCCGATGGGCGCGGTGGTCGAGCAGGTGCGCGCGCTAGCCGAGCGCGGCCATGCCGAGATCGTGCTGACCGGCGTCGACCTCACGAGCTACGGCGCCGACCTGCCGGGCGCGCCAAAGCTCGGCATGTTGACGAAGCAGATCTTGCGGCATGTGCCGGAGCTGAAGCGCCTGCGCATCTCATCGATCGATTCGATCGAGGCAGATAGCGACCTGCTCGACGCCATCGCCGACGATGCGCGGCTGATGCCGCATCTGCATCTGTCGCTGCAATCCGGCGACGACATGATTTTGAAGCGGATGAAGCGGCGGCATTCGCGCTCGGACGCAATTGCATTCTGCGAGCAGGTGCGCCGCCTGCGGCCCGACATCGCGCTCGGCGCCGACATCATCGCGGGCTTTCCGACCGAGACGGAAGAGATGTTTGCGCGCTCGCGCGATCTCGTCGAGGAATGCGGTCTTACCTTCCTGCACGTCTTCCCCTATTCGCCGCGCCCCGGCACCCCGGCCGCGCGGATGCCGCAGGTCGCGGGCGTGGCCATCAAGGATCGCGCGAAACGCCTGCGTGCGGCCGGCGAAGCGGCATTGCAGCGCCGGCTACAGGCTGAGGTCGGCGCGACCCGCGAGGTGCTGATCGAAAGCGACGGCCAGGGCCGCACGGAGCATTATCTGCCGGTAGTGGTCGCGCGGGCAGAGGTGGGAAGCGTCGTGCCGCTCAGGATTGGCGGTGAGGATGGCGAGCGGCTCACCACATGATCGCTGTCGTCCCCCGGCTTGCCGCCTTCGCTGAAGCTTCGGCGGGCCTGAGTTCGCGAGCCTCGTCGAAGCCTTGGCGGAGACGGGACCGGGCGACCCAGTACGCCGCAGTTCCTCCGTATCCCACCACTGTCGCTGGAATACTGGATCACCCGCTTTCGGGTGATGACACCGTGAGTTTGGCGATAGCGCGCGCCCCTTGTTCGCTTACGACGCCCGCACCTGCCAGAACCTGAGCGTGCGCCTTGCGTTTTCCGGCGTCATCCTCGCGAAATGGCCTTTGGCCTTGGCGAGGTCGGCGGGCTTCATCGTGCCGGTGGCGTAGCGGCTTTCCAGCACGGCGCTGGTCGTTTCCCAGCTCAGCAGCGCCGCGCGGCAGGGCACCAGCAGGCCGTCATCGCGCAGGCTCTGCATCAGGGGCCGGATGACCTCGACGGTGGACTCGGACAATGCTGCGAGCGCAGCGACGGTTTCCTCATAGCGCCGCTGCAGGGCAAAGCCGCGCAGCGTTGCCTCGTTGAGCTGGCCGGTTTCCTTGAGCTTTGCGACAGCGCGCTTGGCGCCAACGAAATCACGGATCCCCGACATCTCGCGATCGACGCCGGTGGCGACGCTTGCGATTGCGTTCTGGATCTCCTCGAACAGATGCGGCGGGGCGCGCGACAACAGGCGCGTGCGAACCGCGTCCGTCGCCGAGCGCAGCAGCTCTCGGCGCAGGTCCGAGGGCAGATCGACGCGCACGCCCACGCTCACGGTCAGTTCGGGGTCCTGTTCGGCCTGTCCGACGATGACGGCAAAGCCGCTCGCGGACAGCCGGGCACCGGGATTGGCGGCAAGCCGCCGGCTGACGCTCGGATAGCGGCGCGCCAGCAGCGCGTCGGTGACGATTTCCTTCAGCCACCAGCGTCCGGCGACCGCGAGCAGATGCTGCTCGCCCTTGGTGGCCGCAATGTTGAGCAATTCGGCCTCGTCGAGGCGCGCCGATTCCTGAAGCACCGGGCCGGCGATCCTGATCTCGTCATTGCCGGCAAGGCGGCGGATTACCGATGGCGGCGCTTGCGCGATCGGTGCAAGCTGCGCGCTGATCTCGGCGAGCGCGACGCGCGCGCCCATGTCGGCGATCGAGCGCAGCTCGATGGTCTTGATCAGCCGCCCGAGCACGTCGTCGAACAGTGCGATCTGCTCGTCATTGAAGCTGCCGGCGGAGGACAGGAACAGGTCGGTGACGCGCCGCGCCGTTTCCAGGCGCTTCTCGTCCGAGCCGGCGCGAATCGCACCCTCGACTTCGGCGATGATCGATGGCTGGGCCTGCGGCATGAAGCGTTGCTCGTCCTGAGCCGGTTCGAAGAAGCTTGTTCTAAGCAACCGTTATCATTAGAGGCGAGCACTGAACGTTTCGTAAACCATCGAGAAGGTGGCGGCGCGGTGCTTCAGCGAGAGGCCGCCGCGGAGGAACTAACGCTCCCTCTCCCGCTTGCGGGAGAGGGCTGGGGAAGGGTGTTTCCGCAACCGAGAACCCCCAAGAGGAGAAAGCCCTCACCCGCGCCTTTGGCGCGACCTCTCCCGCAAGCGGGAGAGGTGAACGACAGCGGCGCTATTCCCCGTTCCAGCCGCAGGTCCTGAGCCGGTCCTGTATGTGCGGCGGCGCCGGTGCGACCACGCGCACTGGCTCCTTGTTGCGGGAGATCGGGACCACGATTTCGCGCGAATGCAGATGCAGCCGTGGCTCGCCGAAGCGCGGGCCATTGCCGTAGATGTTGTCGCCGACGATCGGCCAGCCCTGCGCCGCGCAATGCACCCGCAATTGATGGGTGCGGCCGGTAACCGGTTCCATGGCGACCCAGGTCAGGCCCTCGCCCCGGCCCATCACCTTCCAGTTGGTGATCGCCTTCTGGCCTTCCGGGTCCGGCTTCTGCCACCAGCCGCGCTCGGCATTGAGGCGGCCGAGCGGCAGGTCAATGGTGCCTTCGTCCTCGGCCGGCCCGCCCTCGACCACGGCCCAATAGGTCTTGCCGATCTTGCCGTGCTTGAACAGCAGGCCGAGCGAAGCGGTCGCCTTGCGATGGCGCCCAAGCACGAGGCAGCCGGAAGTGTCCTTGTCCAGCCGGTGGGCGAGCACCGGCGGTCGTGGCAGGCCGAATCGCAGCGCATCGAACGAGGCTTCCAGGTTCGCTCCGCCCTTCGGGCCGCGATGCACGGGAAGGCCGGCCGGCTTGTCGATCACCAGCATCAACCCGTCGCGGTGAAGCACGCGCGCCATGATTTCGTCTGATGTCAGTTCGGGAACATCGAGCAATATCAGGACTTTCGTTGAAGACTTTCGTTTAGGAGCCGGAACGGCTAACACGCCACCATGAACGATACCACTGACACCCCCAAACTGAGCTGGTGGCGCCGCCTGTCCAACGGGCTGAAGCGCACGTCGGCCTCGCTCGGGACCGCGGTCGCCGACCTCGTCACCAAGCGCAAGCTCGACCGCGTCATGCTCGACGACATCGAGGACGTGCTGCTGCGCGCCGACCTCGGCACCGAGGTTTCGGTGCGCATCGCGGACGCGGTCGGTGCGGGGCGCTATGACAAGGCGATCTCGGCGGACGAGGTGAAGGACGTCGTCGCCACCGAGGTCGAGAAGGTGCTGGTTCCGGTCGCCAGGGCGCTCGAGATCGATGCAGCGAAAAAGCCCTTCGTCATCCTCGTGGTCGGCGTCAACGGCTCCGGTAAGACCACGACCATCGGCAAGCTGTCCGCGAAATTCGCCTCCGAAGGCCGCAAGGTGATGCTGGCGGCCGGCGACACGTTTCGCGCAGCCGCAATCGAGCAGCTCAAGGTCTGGGGCGAGCGCACCAGGACGCCGGTCATATCGGGCGCGCAAGGCTCGGATTCGGCAAGCCTCGCCTTCAATGCGCTGACGGCCGCGAAGGAGCAGGCGATCGACGTGCTCCTGATCGATACCGCAGGCCGCTTGCAGAACAAGTCCGAGCTGATGAACGAGCTCGAAAAGGTCGTGCGCGTGATCCGCAAGGTCGATGCCTCGGCGCCGCATGCAGTGCTGCTGGTCCTGGATGCCACCGTAGGCCAGAACGCGCTGTCACAGGTCGAGGCATTCCACCGCACGGCCGGTGTTACGGGCCTGGTGATGACGAAGCTCGACGGCACCGCGCGCGGCGGCATTCTGGTGGCGCTTGCCGAGAAATTCAAACTGCCGGTGCATTTCATCGGCGTCGGCGAAGGCGTCGACGATCTCGCGCCGTTCACCGCGCGCGATTTCGCCCGCGCGATCGCCGGAATTGAGAGTTGAAATGGACAAGTCCCAGCCGCATCCGCTGTTCAAGCTGGCAACCGAGCTCGGCCCGCTGCTCGTGTTTTTCTTCGTGAATTCGAGGTTCAATCTGTTCGCCGCGACCGGCGCCTTCATGGTCGCGATCGTCGCGGCGATAATCGCCTCCTATATGGTGACGCGCCACGTGCCGATCATGGCGCTGGTCACCGGCGCGATCGTGCTGGTGTTCGGCACGCTGACGCTGGTGCTGCACGACGAGACCTTCATCAAGGTCAAGCCGACCATCATCTACGGCCTGTTCGCAGCGGTGCTCGGCGGCGGGCTGCTGTTCGGTCGCTCCTTCATCGCCATCATGTTCGATCAGATGTTCAACCTGACGCCACAGGGCTGGCGCATCCTGACCTTCCGCTGGGCGCTGTTCTTCGCCGGCATGGCGGTACTCAACGAAATCGTCTGGCGCACCCAGACCACGGACTTCTGGGTCAACTTCAAGGTTTTCGGCGTGACGCCGCTGACGATGATCTTTGCCATCGCGCAGATGCCGCTGACCAAGCGCTATCACATCGCACCGGTGTCGCTGGAAGCGAGCGAGGCCGAAGCAGGAGATGTGCGGAAGGGGTGATGTCTCTCCACGACGTGGATTGAAGCGCACGCCGTACACTCGACTGTCATCGCCCGACTTGATCGGCGATCCAGTACTCCGAGACGTCCGTGATGAAGCGATAAGCCGCGGCGTACTGGATGTCCCGGTCAAGCCGGGGCATGACGGCGGTATGCGGGCTGGCACCGATGACGCGTCAGCTTCCCACCTTCAACGCCTTCTCGATCTGCGGCAGCAGCACCGTTTGCAGATTCTCCGGCGTGATCGGTCCGACCAGCTTGTAGACGATCTTGCCTTCGCGTCCGACGACGAAGGTCTCGGGCACGCCGTAGACGCCCCATTCGATCGAGGCGCGGCCGTTGGTATCAGTGCCGACGACGCCGAATGGATTGCCGTAGCGGCCGAGGAAGCGCCGCGCATTGTCGGGCGTATCCTTGTAGTTGATGCCGACGAGCTGGAAGCGCTTGTCCTTGGCTAGCTCTGTCAAGAGCGGCGCCTCGTCGTGACAGGGCACGCACCAGGATGCCCAGACGTTGACCAGGCTGACCTTGCCCATGAACTGTCTCTTATACACATCCGAGTGCTCGCTCATCGCAGCTCCGTCGCGCTGCGGCCCGAGCGGCGGGTGACGCCGCTTCTGTCCAGCTCACGCAGACGCGCTGCCTGGTTGCGATAATCGATCATGATCCAGCCGATCAGGATCGCCACCACGATGGCTACCGCGAGATAGGACGTCACGATGAAGGACGCGTACGGGCCGAGCGACATGTTATGCGGCCCCAGCTTCTTTTTTTTCTTCACGCGAACTGGCGCTCAACTCGCTCGAAAACGCTATGCGGCTCGCCTGCATCATTTGCAGGGAGCGGACGCGGCGGCGCAATATCTCGTTGCGCATTGCCGCCAGATGCAGCGTGACGAATAAAAGCGTGAACGCGACCGCCATCACGAGCAGCGGAATCAGGAACGATTTGTCGAGCGTCGAACCGCCCATGCGCATCACCGAGGCTGGCTGGTGTAGCGTGTTCCACCAGTCGACCGAGAACTTGATGATCGGCAGGTTGATCGCGCCGACCAGCGTCAGCACCGCTGCGGCACGCGCCGCGCGCGAGGGATCGTCCACTGCGCGCCACAGCGCCATCAGGCCGAGATACATCAGGAACAGGATCAGCACCGAGGTCAGCCGGGCGTCCCATTCCCAATAGGTGCCCCACATCGGCCGGCCCCATAGCGAGCCGGTCAGCAACGCGAGGAAGGTGAAGGCGGCGCCGATGGGCGCGGCCGCTTTCGCGGCGACGTCGGCGAGCGGATGCCGCCACACCAGCGTGCCGAGCGATGCCACGCTCATCACGCCCCAGACGAACATCGACAGCCAGGCATTTGGCACGTGGATGAACATGATTTTCACGGTGGCACCCTGCTGATAGTCGTCGGGCGCCAGCGCCGATTGATAGAGGCCCAGCGCGAGCAGAATCAGGGTCGCCCCCGCAAGCCACGGCAGCACGCGCGCCGTCAGCGCAAGGAACCGCGAGGGGTTGGCAAGGTCGATCAGTGTCATGGTCACCTGATAATCATGGCGAGGGGCCGCAGGCAATCAGCACGAAAGTGCGAAGCGAAAGTTGATCGGGGTCAAGATCAGTCGAGTCCGTGCCGGAGGCTTGCGGCGGCCGCAAAGGGGCCGATGACCAGGCTGACGAGCGACAGCGCGCACAGGATCGAAAATGGCGCGCCGAATGACATTGGTCCGACGATCGCCGCCTGCGAGGCCGCGACCCCGAAGATCAGCACCGGAATCGACAGCGGCAGCACGAGAACGGCCATCAACAGACCGCCGCGATGTAGCGTCACCGCCAGCGCAGCGCCGATCATGCCGGTGAAGGTCAGCGCCGGTGTTCCCGCCAGCAGCGTCAGGGCCACCGCGCCGGTTGCAACCATGTCGAGATTGAGCAGCAGCCCCAGCACGGGGGTTGCGACGATCAGCGGCAGGCCGGCGGCCAGCCAATGCGCCAGCGCCTTGGCGGCGCAGGCGAGTTCCAGTGGCGTCCGGCTCATCGTGATCAGGTCGAGCGAGCCATCCTCATGGTCGGCCATGAAGAGACGGTCGAGGGTGAGCAGGCTCGCCAGCAGCGCGCCCAGCCACAGGATTGCCGGCCCCAGCCGCGACAACAGCGCCAGATCCGGCCCCACCGCAAACGGCATCAGCACCACGACGGTCAGGAAAAACAGCACCCCGATGAGCGCCCCGCCGCCAACGCGCAGCGCAATCCGGACGTCGCGACGAATCAGGGCGGAGAGGGCGGTCATGGGGTGTCCCCGATTGTGTGCCGATGGGCATCTCGCTCCAGCCCCCCGGCCGGTGCGCTCCCTCCCCCCTTGTGGGGGAAGGCGGGGGAGGGGGGTAGCCCCGGGAGGGATGCTTGTTGAGAGCGGACCGCCAGCAGCAGGGTCCCTGCCTCCCCAACACCAGAACCGAAACGCCCTGCCGTGCGGCACCCCCCTCCCTGACCGTCCCCCGCAAGGGGGGAGGCAACGGAGAGAGTGGAGCCCGGCCTCGAAGAAGACAGGAAGCAGTCGGAGCGCGAGCAGGAAAGCTGAGGCTGGTCGTATCTCACGCCGCACCCCCGATCCGCAGCTCCTGCGAGCCGATCCCCAGCGGCATGTGGGTGGCGGCGATGATCATTCCCCCGCGCTCGAGGTGCTGTCGCATCAACCCGCAGAACATGTCCTGGCCAGCGACGTCGAGCGCGGTGGTCGGTTCGTCCAGCAGCCAGACCGGGCGGCGGACCGTCAGCAGGCGGGCGAGCGACAGGCGGCGGCGCTGGCCGGCGGAGAGGAAAGCGGCCGGCAGATGGGTGGCGTGGTCGAGGCCGACGGTTGACAGGCTCTCGGCCCCGTCGAAGCGCTCGCCGCCCAGAAAATCGGCCCAGAATGAGAGGTTTTCCGCCACGCTAAGCGCCGGCTTCAGCGCGTCGCGGTGGCCCAGATAGTGGCATTGCTCGGCCAAGCTCAGCTCGGCATCGCCGCCGGAGAGCTCGATCTTGCCCCCGGCCGGAACCAGCAGCCCCGCGATCAGCCGCAGCAGCGAGGTCTTGCCGGAGCCGTTGCGTCCCACGACCGCGAGCGCCTCGCCAGAGGCGACCACAAAATCGAGGTCGGCAAACACCTCGCGGCCACCCCGCACGCATCTGATGCCACGCCCTGAGAGCTGCATGTCGCCTCTTACATCCACGCTCTCGAGCGGGCCCCCACCGACATCTTCAAGAAGAGCCCACCTTCAGAAAATCTTGGGGTAGCGCATCAGAATTTGTGGCTCCCGGATTGCCGCGGCACGATCGTCCTTGTGGCGGTGCGGTTAGAAAGCTTCTATAAGCCCGGAACTTGATGCAGCACTCCACTCGCTCCTGCAAGCGACCCAGCCGGATTTGCTGACGGTGTTAAAGTACCCTGTGCCGGGTATAACTAACAATTGGGATTTCCTACATGACCTCGCTCGACAGCTTCAAATGCAAAAAGACCCTCAAGGTCGGCGCCAAGACCTATGTCTATTACAGCCTGCCGACTGCCGAGAAGAATGGTCTGAAGGGGATTTCGAAGCTCCCCTATTCGATGAAGGTCCTGCTTGAGAACCTGCTGCGTAACGAGGATGGCCGTTCGGTCAAGAAAGAGGACATCGTCGCGGTATCCAAATGGCTGCGCAAGAAGTCGCTGGAGCATGAGATCGCCTTCCGCCCGGCGCGCGTCTTGATGCAAGACTTCACCGGCGTTCCGGCCGTGGTCGACCTCGCCGCGATGCGCAACGCGATGCAGAAGCTCGGCGGCGATGCCGAGAAGATCAATCCGCTGGTGCCGGTCGATCTCGTCATCGACCATTCGGTCATCGTGAACTTCTTCGGCGACAACAAGGCTTTCGCCAAGAACGTCACCGAGGAATACAAGCAGAATCAGGAGCGTTACGAGTTCCTGAAGTGGGGCCAGAAGGCGTTCTCGAATTTCTCCGTCGTCCCGCCCGGCACCGGCATCTGCCACCAGGTCAATCTCGAATATCTGGCCCAGACCGTCTGGACCAAGAAGGAGAAGATGACGGTCGGCAAGAAGACCGGCACGTTCGAGGTCGCCTATCCCGATTCGCTGGTCGGCACCGATTCCCACACCACCATGGTCAACGGCCTCGCCGTGCTCGGCTGGGGCGTCGGCGGCATCGAGGCGGAAGCCTGCATGCTCGGCCAGCCGCTGTCGATGCTGCTGCCGAACGTGGTCGGCTTCAAGCTGAAAGGCTCGCTGAAGGAAGGCGTCACCGCGACCGATCTCGTGCTGACGGTCACGCAGATGCTGCGCAAGCTCGGCGTCGTCGGCAAGTTCGTCGAATTCTTCGGTCCCGGTCTCGATAACCTCTCGGTCGCGGACAAGGCCACGATCGGCAACATGGCGCCCGAATACGGCGCGACCTGCGGCTTCTTCCCGGTCGATGCCGCCGCGATCGATTACCTCAAGACCTCGGGCCGCGCGGCACCGCGCGTTGCGCTGGTGCAGGCCTATGCCAAGGCGCAGGGCCTGTTCCGGACCGCCAAGTCGGCGGATCCGGTGTTCACGGAGACGCTGACGCTCGATCTCGGCGACGTCGTCCCCTCAATGGCCGGACCGAAGCGTCCCGAAGGCCGCATCGCGCTGCCCTCCGTGTCGGAAGGCTTCTCGCTGGCGATGGCCAACGAGTACAAGAAGGGCGATGACGCCGAGAAGCGCTATGCGGTCGAGGGCAAGAACTTCGAGCTCGGTCATGGCGACGTCGTGATCGCGGCGATCACCTCCTGCACCAACACCTCAAATCCGAGCGTGCTGATCGGCGCGGGTCTGCTGGCACGCAATGCGGCCAAGAAGGGCCTGAAGGCAAAACCCTGGGTGAAGACCTCGCTCGCGCCGGGCAGCCAGGTCGTCGCCGAATATCTCGCCAACTCGGGCCTGCAGGCCGATCTCGACAAGGTCGGCTTCAACCTGGTCGGCTTCGGCTGCACCACCTGTATCGGCAATTCCGGTCCGCTGCCGGAAGAGATCTCGAAGTCGATCAACGACAACGGCATCGTCGCGGCCGCCGTGCTCTCCGGCAACCGCAACTTCGAAGGCCGCGTCTCGCCGGACGTGCAGGCGAACTATCTCGCCTCGCCGCCGCTGGTCGTCGCCCACGCGCTCGCGGGCAGCGTGACGAAGAACCTCGCCACCGAGCCGCTCGGCGAAGGCAAGGACGGCAAGCCGGTGTACCTCAAGGACATCTGGCCGACGACGAAGGAGATCAACGCCTTCATGAAGAAATTCGTGACCGCGTCGATCTTCAAGAAGAAGTATGCCGACGTGTTCAAGGGCGACACCAACTGGCGCAAGATCAAGACGGTCGAGAGCGAGACCTATCGCTGGAACATGAGCTCGACCTATGTCCAGAACCCGCCCTACTTCGAAGGCATGAAGAAGGAGCCGGAGCCGGTCACCGATATCGTCGAGGCGCGCATCCTCGCCATGTTCGGCGACAAGATCACCACCGACCACATCTCCCCGGCAGGCTCGATCAAGCTGACCTCTCCGGCCGGCAAGTATCTCAGCGAACACCAGGTGCGCCCCGCCGACTTCAACCAGTACGGCACGCGGCGCGGCAATCATGAAGTGATGATGCGCGGCACCTTCGCCAACATTCGCATCAAGAACTTCATGCTCAAGGGCGCCGACGGCAACATTCCGGAAGGCGGTCTCACCAAGCACTGGCCCGACGGCGAGCAGATGTCGATCTATGACGCCGCGATGAGGTATCAGCAGGAGAACGTGCCGCTGGTCGTGTTCGCCGGCGCCGAGTACGGCAACGGCTCCTCGCGCGACTGGGCGGCGAAGGGCACGCGTCTGCTCGGTGTTCGCGCCGTGGTCTGCCAGAGCTTCGAGCGTATCCATCGTTCCAACCTGGTCGGCATGGGCGTGCTGCCGCTGACCTTCGAGGAAGGCACTTCCTGGCAGTCGCTTGGTCTGAAGGGCGACGAGAAGGTCACGCTGCGCGGCCTCGTCGGCGACCTCAAGCCGCGCCAGAAGCTGACCGCCGAGATCGTCTCGGCCGACGGCTCGCTGCAGCGCGTTTCGCTGCTCTGCCGCATCGATACGCTGGACGAGCTCGACTACTATCGCAACGGCGGTATCCTGCACTATGTGCTGCGCAAACTCGCGGCGTAAGCGCGGACTTGTGAACGATGGCTCACTGCGAAGTGAGTAGAACGTTAAGCGAAGGCGGCCTATCAAAGGCCGCCTTTGTTCGTTTGCGGTATGTTCCAGATGGGCTCGTCCGGCGAAAGATCTTCGTCTCGGATGATGCGGAGCGCACTGCACGCGCAGGATTTGTCCGTAAGACTACGGTGACCAATCGGCGATAAGTTTTCCCCTCGACATCAGCCAAGGTGTGCGGCGTTCAACATGACAATGATGGCCTCTAATCTGATTTCGCGATGGTCCGGTGCGATCTGGTCAGGTGCGATCTGGTCAAGTGCACTTGGTGTCTGCGCAATCATCGCGGTCATCCGTCCCGCCCACGCCGATCCCCGCGCGGTCGTCGAGCTCTTCACCTCGCAGGGCTGCTCGTCCTGTCCGCCCGCCGACAAGATCATCGGCGAGCTTTCCAACGATCCCTCGATCATCGCGCTGAGCATGCCGATCGACTACTGGGATTATCTCGGCTGGAAGGACACGCTGGCGGATTCACGGTTCTCGGCGCGGCAGCGCGCCTATTCGCGGATGCGCGGCGACCGCGAGGTCTACACGCCCCAGGTGGTGGTCAACGGCTCGGCGCATGTCATCGGTAGCGACCGCGCCGGCATCGAAAGCGCGATCGCAAAGACCAGCAAGGCCGACACGGTGATGAGCGTGCCGGTGTCGATGTCGCTCGCAGGCAAGCAGCTCAACGTCTCAGTGGCGGCGAGCAAGGAGGCAGCGGTCTCGCATGGCGAGGTCTGGATCTGCTCGATCACCAAGGCGGTGCCGATCTCGATCGGCCGCGGCGAAAATCGCGGGCAGCAGATCACTTACCACAACGTGGTGCGCAACCTGCTGAAGGTCGGTGACTGGAACGGCGCTCCGGAAAGCTGGACCGTGCCGCTGGAGAACCTCACGCGTGACGGCGTCGATGGCGCGGTCGTCTATGTCCAGGATGGCAGCCGCGAGAAGCCGGGCCCGATGCTGGGCGCAGCGTACACGTCGCTGCATTGATCGCTGGATCAAAGTCTCTCATCCCTACCAGATACGTATCCGCTCTCGATCCTCATGGTGAGGAGGCGCGCAGCGCCGTCTAGCGGACGATGCTTAGCATCGCGGCGAGAACCTGCAGGCCCACGCTCGGGCAACTCGGGCTCGATCCTTCGAGACGCTAGCTGCGCAGGCTCCTTAGCGAATCTTCGGCGGGGAGAAGTGCGTCGGCAGAAACATCCCCACACAAACAAAAAAGGACCAACTCGCGTTGGTCCTCCTTCGTGCGAACAGGCCCGATCCCGACGACCCCGGGGGGCTGGGGGCTGAGGAATCCGGAACCGAAAGGACCGGGCCAACGCACACGAATCTTTTCGCAGTGCAGGGCGGCAGGCGCTGGGCGGAAAAGCGGCGAGACTAAGATTATTGCTAACGATCGCGTGACGGTATGCCGCGACCGAGCTCCACAGCCGGAAGGTGTATTTGCAATGCGATCTGGAGCCGTGCGGGTAGGTGCCCCTTGCGGCCGGCCGCGGTTGGCGCAATCATACAACTGTCATGATCCGGGGTGCCGGGACGGTTTTTGCGGCCGCCGGTCATGCATTTGAAGCGACAGGAGGCGCTCCATGAGTCTGATGTCGGAGGATGCCGATCCGAGCGAGCAGCGCGCAGTGGCGCGAGGCGCCGCTGCGAGTTCCCAGCCTGGCCGGGTCACGTTCAACCGGCTCGAATTGCATCGCATCCTCAACCTCTACGGCCGCATGGTGGCCGACGGCGAGTGGCGTGACTATGCCATCGACTTCCTGAAAGACCGCGCCGTGTTCTCGGTCTATCGCCGCGCCTCCGAAGTGCCGCTCTATCGCATCGAGAAAGACCCACGGCTCGCCCGCAAGCAGGGCATGTACAGCGTGATCTCGGCGACCGGTCTGATCCTGCGTCGCGGCCATGAGCTCGAGCGCGTGCTGCTGGCGATCGACCGCAAGCTCGCGGTGGTTTAACCACTAGCTCAGTGCCGTAGGGTGGGCAAAGCGAAGCGTGCCCACCGCTTCTGTTTCCGTGGATGGATGGTGGGCACGGCGCAAGCGCCTTTGCCCACCCTACGAGAGTTCCCTACTTCGTCGGCACGCTCGTTGCGCCCTCGCCGAGGTCGCGCTGCATCATCACCGTATCCAGCCAGCGGCCGAACTTCAGGCCGACACTGGGATGCGTGCCGATCATCTTGAAGCCGGCGCGGGTGTGCACGCCGATCGAGCCGGCATTGGCGGAATCGCCGATCACGGCGATCATCTGGCGGAAGCCGCGCGCCTCGCATTCGACGATCAGCCGATGCAACAGCGCCGAGCCGATGCCGCGGCGATGGAACGAGGGCTCGAGATAGATCGAGTTCTCGACCGTGAAGCGATAGGCGGGCCGCGGCCGGTAGGCGCTGGCATAGGCGTAGCCGGCGATGCGGCCATCGAGCATGGCGACGAAATAGGGGTAGCCGCCGTCCGTCAGCGCCTTGTAGCGGCGCGTCATCTCGGCAAGGTCGGGCGGTTCGAGCTCGAAGGTCGCCGTGCCCTTGCGGACGGCGTGCTCGTAAATGGCGGTGATGGCGGGAAGGTCGGCCTCGGTTGTGGGCCTGATTTCAAGTGCAGACATGGGAGGCGAGGATAGCAGCGGCCCCGCTACGGGCAACGAGTGTTTCCGCATACGTCATGGCCGGGCTTGTCCCGGCCATCCACGGCCTTTCTTGCTCGCGGTCGGAAAGCTCGTGGATGCCCGGGACAAGCCCGGGCATGACGGAGAGACTGCCAAACAAAAAACCCGGCCTTGCGGCCGGGGCTCTTGTCGTTCCCTCAGGCTGATCGCCTAGTCGCGCTGGCCGAGGAGCTGCAGCAGCAGCGTGAACAGGTTGATGAAGTTCAAATACAGCGACAGCGCACCGGTAATCGCCGCGCGTTCGGCAATGTCACCGCCGGCCGAGGCGTAGCCGTAGATGTAGTCGTTCTTCAGCCTCTGGGTGTCCCAGGCGGTGAGGCCCGCGAACACCAGCACGCCGGCCACCGACACGATGAACTGCAGCGCCGAGCTCGCCAGGAACAGGTTGACGAGGCTTGCGATGATGATGCCGATCAGGCCCATGAACAGGAACGATCCCATCCCGGTCATGTCACGCTTGGTGGTGTAGCCGTAGAGGCTCAGCGCGCCGAAGGTGGCGGCGGTGATGAAGAACACCCGTACGATCGAGGTGTGCGTGAACACCAGGAAGATCGAGGACAACGAGATGCCCATCAGCGCCGAGAACACCCAGAACAGGATCTGGGCGGTCGAGGGGGCCAGGCGGTTGATGCCGGCCGAGATCACGAACACCATGGCAAGCGGTGCCAGGATGAACAGCCATTTCAGCGGGCTCACGAACATCGCGTAGCCGAACGGCGTCAGGAACGCATTGCCGATCTTGGCGGCGGCGCCCGACGGGTCATTGGTCACGGCCGCCATGTAGACACCGAGTGCGGCAAGGCCGGTGATGGCCAGGCCGATGCTCATGTAATTGTAGATGCGCAGCATGTATGCGCGCAGGCCGGCATCGACTGTCGCGGCGTCGACACGCCCGGCGGCCCTGCCGAAAGGAGAAGCATAGTTGCGGTCTAGGTCCGACATGGTCGAATTCCCGTTGGTTGGCCGGCCGGCACAAGGGTTGATGCCGCCGGGTCGTCAAAATTCTATCCCGGATACCGATGCCTGCCGACATTAATTTTGGCTAACAATCGGGGATCCGGACCCACTCGATATGTGGGAAACTAGCACATTCGCTGCAAGCGTTCACGCGCGGCTGAATGTCGCCATGGGCGCAGGTCTGAGGCGCAAGTCTGACGTGTGGACGTGGTTAACCCTGAAAATCCGGGGATTGGGGTACCGCGCCGCCGCCCGCTTCAATTTGTCACAAATTCCGCAACACCGTGGCGGGCTTTTGGTTCAACGCCAGCAGCGTGCCGGCAAGCCCGAGCCCTACCGTGACGACGAGCGCGGAGGCGACCACGCCGGCCGCGCTGCCGGCCTGCCAGACGAAGCTCAGCGTCATCAGCCGGGTCACGATCATCCAGGCCGCGATGCTGCCGGCGATGACGCCGAACACTGCGGTGGCAAGCCCGATCAGGAGATATTCGAGCGCATAGGCGCCGAGCAGCCGCAGTCGCGTTGCACCCAGCGTCTTCAGGATGACGGCGTCATAAACCCGGTGGCGATGCCCGGCGGCGAGCGCGCCACCCAGCACGAGAATGGCGGAAATCAACGTCACCGCGCTGGCGCCGCGGATCGCGAGCGTGAGATTGGTGACGACCGAACCGATCGTCTCCATGACCTCGCGGACCCGCACGCTCGTCACCATCGGATAGGCGTCGGCGACCTGCTTGATGATCCTGCCGTCGCCGGCCGCATCGCCGCCCTGTTCGGTCAGCGTCGCGATGTGGGTATGCGGCGCGCCCTTGAAGGCATTGGGCGAGAACACCAGAACGAAATTGATGCCGAGCCCCTGCCAATCGATGTTGCGCAGGTTGGAGATTTTTGCGGGAATGTCGCGGCCGAGCACGTTGACGACGACCTCGTCGCCGAGCTTGAGCCCGAGCCCGTCGGCGATTTTCTTCTCCATCGAGACCAGCGGGGGGCCGGAATAGTCGGCGTTCCACCATTCGCCCTCGACCACCTTGGAGCCCTTCGGCAGCTCGCTGGTGTAGGTCAGGCCGCGGTCGCTTTGCAGCACCCATTCGGCATCGGTCGCGGGCTTCAGCTCCTCGGCCTTGACGCCGCGCGCGGCGACGATGCGACCGCGCAGCATCGGCACGTCCTCAACTCTTGCCCCCGGTGCGATCTGGCGCAGATAGCCGTCGAACTGCTCGGCTTGAGCGCTCGGGATGTCGATGAAGTAGAAGGATGGCGCCCGGTCCGGCAGCGCCGCGAGAAACTGCCGGCGCAGATTGCCGTCGATCTGGGTGATGGTGACCAGCACGGCGAGCCCCAGCCCCAGCGACAGCACCACGGACGGCGTCAGCGCGCCCGGACGGTGGATGTTGGCGATCGCAAGCCGCAGCATCGGCAGCCGCGTGCGCGGCAATCGCCGCGCGATCGTCATCAGGAGACCGGCAATGCCGCGCAGCACCGCAAACACCACGACGGACGAGAGCACGAATACCGTGGCGATGCGCTTGTCGAAGGACAGCCCGATCACGACCGCGACGAGAAGTGCGACCACCACGACCATGAAGGCGAGATAGCGCCAGCGCGGCCGGTGCCATTCGGCGCTGATCGTGTCGCGAAACAGCGCGGCCACTGGTACGTCATGGACGCGCCCGAGCGGCCACAGGCCGAAGGCGAGCGCGGTGAGCAAGCCATAGACGAGGGAGAGCGCCAGCTCGTCGGCATGCACGGCCGGAATCACCGGCAGCGGCAACAGCTTTCCGAACAGGCCGACGATGGCGAAGGGGAGCGCTGCGCCGAGGGCGAGCCCGATCACCGAGCCGATCCCGGCGAGCAGGATGACCTGCGCGAAATAAATCCCGAACACGTCGCGTCCGGTGGCGCCGACGGCCTTGAACGCTGCGATGACCTCGAGCCGGCGGTCGATATGGCTCTTCACGGCATTGGCGACGCCGACACCTCCGACCAAAAGTGCGGCGAGGCCGACCAGCGTCAGGAACTGGGTGAAGCGGCTGATATTGCGCTCGAGCTGCGGCGATGCATTGGAGCGGCTGCGGATCTCCCAGCCGGCCTGCGGCGCCGCGTTGCGGGCGTCGCTGATGAAGGCCTCGGTCGCGCGCTCGCTGTTGGCGCTGTCAGGCAGTTTGACGCGATAGACCCAGCGCACCAGGCTGCCCGGCTGGATCAGGCCGGTGGCGCGCAAGGCTTCCTCGCTGATCAGGAAGCGCGGGCCAAAGCCGATGCCGCCGGCGAGCTTGTCGGGCTCGGCCTCGACCGCGCTGCGGATCTGGAAGGTCGCGTTGCCGATGGTGACGCGGTCGCCGTTCTTGAGGGAAAGCCGCGCCAGCAGCGTCGGATCTGCGGCGGCACCGAACGCGCCATCGCGCTCCACTAGAAGATCGGACAGCGGCAGAGGCGGCGTCAGCGTCAACTGGCCGAGCATCGGATAATTGTCGTCGACCGCCTTCATCTCGACCAGCGCGAGCTTGCCGTCGGCCGCGCGCGCCATGCCACGCAAGGTCGCGGCCACCGACACCGTGCCGCGCGAACGCAGGAAAGCGATCTCCTCGGGCTTTGCCTCGCGCTGGAACAGCACGAACGAGACGTCGCCGCCGAGCAGCGTGCGGCCCTCGCGCGCGAGGCCCTCGCTGAGACTCGCCGCGACCGAGCCGACACCGGCAATCGCCATGACGCCGAGCGCGATGCAGGCGATGAAGACGTAAAAGCCGCGCAGGCCTCCGCGCAGTTCGCGCAGCGCATAGCGCAGCGACAGCGCGGCCGCGCCACTTCGCGCGAACGGTTTTGGCGCGACCGGTTTTGGCGCGAACGGTTCAGCGGCGATGCTCATGGCTGGGAATACTGCGTATCGATGCGCCCGGAGCGCAGGCGGATCACGCGGTCGCAGCGATGTGCGAGCGAGGAATCATGGGTCACCAGCACCAGCGTCATGCCGCGTTCGGCATGCTTGCCGAAGATGAGATCGACGATCTGCTTTCCCGTCGCTTCGTCGAGATTGCCGGTGGGCTCGTCGGCGACCAGGATCGCGGGGTCCGGCGCCAGCGCGCGGGCGAGCGCGACACGCTGCTGCTCGCCGCCCGAGAGTTGCGAGGGATAGTGATGCAGGCGATCGCCGAGCCCGACCGATTGCAGCTCCTGCGCGGCGCGCTTGGCCGCATCCGGATTGCCGGCGAGCTCGAGCGGCACCGCGACATTCTCAAGCGCCGTCATGGTCGGGATCAGATGAAAGGATTGGAAGACGATGCCGACCTCGCGGCCGCGGAAGCGGGCGAGCGCGTCCTCGTCGAGGGCATTGAAAGGCGTGCCGCTGACCACCACCTCTCCGCTATCAGGACGCTCCAACCCCGCCATCACCATCAGCAGCGTGGATTTGCCCGAACCTGACGGGCCGATCAGGCCGATCGCTTCACTACGGCCGACCCGAAGGCTGATATCCTTGAGAATGTGAACGCGTGCCGCGCCCGTGCCCAGTGAGAGATTGACGTTGGTGATGGAGATGGTGTCCGGCGACGTGCCGGCCAGCGAAGAGGATTCGATGCGACTGTCCATGGTCCGGTCATATGGCAAGTCCGCGCACGCGGTCGAGAGGCGTTACGGATTGTTCATGCACATAGCCGTGTTGATGGTCGCTTTGATGACGGGGATTGCCGGCGCCAGCGCGCAGACCAAATCGCCGGTCAAGCTCGTCGTGCTCGGCGATTCCCTGAGCGCCGGCCTCGGCCTTCAAGGTCAGGACGCATTTCCCATGAGGCTCCAAAAAGCCTTGAAGGACAAAGGTATAGCCGTCGACATGATCAATGCCGGGGTGTCCGGCGACACCTCGTCCGGCGGCCGCGACCGGCTCGACTGGTCGGTGCCGGAGGGAACCGAGGGGGTCATCGTCGAGCTCGGGGCCAACGATGCGCTGCGCGGGCTCGACCCCGACGTCACGCGCGCCGCGCTCAGCGACATCGTGGCGCGGCTGAAGGCGCGCGGCGTCGCCGTGATGCTGTGCGGCATGCTGGCGCCGCCGAATTACGGGGCCGACTATGCCGCGCGCTTCAATTCGATTTATCCGGATCTGGCGAAAAAATTCGACGTGCCGCTGTATCCGTTCTTCCTCGACGGTGTCGCGGCCGACGCCAAGCTCAACCAGGCCGACGGCATTCATCCCACCGCTGCGGGTGTCGACATCATCGTCAAGAACATGATGCCCACCGTCGAGGCATTCCTTGGCACGATAGGCGGGCAACGGCGTTGAAAAGCAGGCAATACTAACCCTAATTCCCAGGGTTTTCCCGGAGTAGCCAGCGCTACGCTTCGCAGAGTCACATAACTGCGATAGGAATCAGGTTACCGGTGATTCGTCACCGGCTCTAATTTGGACATGGGCCTTTTTCAAGGCGCATGTCCAAGCATCGGGAGTGCTCAACGATGCCACGCTTGTTTACTGGTCTGGAAATTCCGGCCGAGGTCGGTCAGACACTTTCCAACTTGCGGGGCGGCCTTCCCGGCGCCCGCTGGATCGATCCCGAAAATTATCACGTCACGCTGCGCTTCATCGGCGATATCGACGGCCCCTCCGCCAACGAGATCGCCTCGCTGCTGTTTCGCGTCGACCGCAAGCCGTTCGAGGTGAAGGTGCAGGGGCTCACGAGCTTCGGCGGCCGCAAGCCGCGCGCGGTGGTCGCAACCATCGCGCCGAGCAAGCCGCTGATGGAATTGCAGGCCGAGCTCGAGCGGATGATGCAGCGCATCGGCCTCGATCCGGAAGGGCGCAAGTTCATTCCGCACGTCACGCTGGCGCGGCTGCACGACGCCTCGGACCAGGACGTCGCCGATTATCTCTCGCTGCGCGGTTACTTTCCGAGCAAGGTGTTCACGGCCGAACGTTTCGTGCTGTTCTCCTCACGCGCATCCACCGGCGGCGGACCGTACGTCGTCGAGGATTCCTACGACCTGTGCGCGTAGGCGGTCGACGCCGCCGGAAGCCTTCGTCGACGCTGGCATTCCAGAATACGGCGCCTTAACGGCGCCGTGACCCCACCAGCGCATACCCCCTGGCACCAATTCTCGGCTTGCATTTTCGGCCGGTCTCTGGCGGTAAGGGGCGATGCTCTCGACCCCCAATTCATCGTTCCGAAGCGAATACCAGGCGCTGGTCTCCTCCGGCGCGATCGAGCCCGATGCGGCCCAGGCCGAGGTCGCGGAGGCCTACGCGGCGCTGGATCAGCGGCTTCAAAACTACAAGCCCTCGCGCAAGCAGGGGCTGCTCGGCCGACTGTTCGGCGGCGGCGAGAAGGACGATGCGCCGCGCGGGCTCTACATCCATGGCGAGGTCGGGCGCGGCAAGACCATGCTGATGGATCTGTTCTTTCAGCACTCCTCCGTCGCGCACAAGCGCCGCGCGCATTTCCACGAATTCATGGCCGAGGTGCATGAGCGGATCTACGGCTATCGCCAGAACATCGCGCGCGGCGAGATCGCCGACGGCGATGTCATCGCGCTGACTGCGCATGCGATCTTCGAGGAGAGCTGGCTGCTCTGCTTCGACGAGTTCCACGTCACCGACATCGCGGATGCGATGATCCTGGGCAGGCTGTTCGCAAAACTGTTCGAGCTCGGCACGGTGGTGGTCGCGACGTCGAACGTCGCGCCCGACGATCTCTACAAGGGCGGGCTCAATCGCGCGCTGTTCCTTCCGTTCATCGCGCAGATCAACGATCACATGGACGTGCTGCGGCTCGATGCGCGCACCGACTTCCGGCTGGAAAAACTTCAGGGCGTGAAGATGTGGCTCGTGCCGGCCGATGCCGACGCCGATGCCGCGCTCGACCGCGCCTGGGCGAAGATGACCGGCCATGCCAAATGCAAGTCGCGCGACATTTCGATCAAGGGTCGCATCCTGCACGTGCCGTGCTCGGCGCACGGCGTGGCCCGGTTCTCGTTCGCCGATCTCTGCGAGAAGCCGCTCGGCGCATCCGACTACCTGCGGCTCGCGCACGACTATCACACCATCCTGGTCGACCATATTCCAGTGATGGACTTCGCCGAGCGCAACGCCGCCAAGCGCTTCATCACGCTGATCGACACGCTCTATGACAATGCCGTGAAGCTGATGGCCTCGGCCAAGGCCAATCCGGTGTCGCTGTATCTGGCCAACGAAGGCAACGAGGCGAACGAGTTCAAGCGCACGTCCTCGCGCCTGATCGAGATGAGCTCGGAATCCTATCTGGCGCAGCCGCACGGCCGTAAGGATTCCACCGCCAGCGGCTCTACCAAGGGCCTGGTGGAGACTTAAGTCCTATTTTCCAACACCGTCATTCCAGGGCGCGCGTCAGCGCGAACCCGGAATCCCGCGCGCCACAACTTCGAGATTCCGGGTTCGCCCGCGCGATGGCGCGGGCGCCCCGGAATGACAGCGTTATCGTTGCGCGCCCCAATTCTCGGCAAGCCCGACAATTGAGCACTCGGCGACTTGAACGGGGGAGGCGAAAGGGATAACCACCCGTCTCAGTTTTCCCCTCCTTACGTGTCTAAAGGACAGGTTCACATGGCGCGCGACAAGATTGCTTTGATTGGCTCCGGTCAGATCGGCGGAACGTTGGCTCATCTCATCGGCCTGAAAGAACTCGGCGACGTGGTGATGTTCGACATCGCCGAGGGCGTGCCGCAGGGCAAGGCGCTCGACATCGCGCAGTCTTCGCCGGTCGACGGTTTTGACGCGCATTACACCGGCGCGAACTCCTACGAGGCGCTCGACAACGCAAAAGTCTGCATCGTCACCGCCGGCGTGCCGCGCAAGCCCGGCATGAGCCGTGACGACCTTCTCTCCATCAACCTCAAGGTCATGGAGCAGGTCGGTGCCGGCATCAAGAAGTACGCCCCCGACGCCTTCGTCATCTGCATCACCAACCCGCTCGACGCCATGGTCTGGGCGCTCCAGAAGGCCTCGGGGCTGCCGCACAAGAAGGTCGTCGGCATGGCCGGCGTGCTGGATTCGGCGCGCTTCCGCTACTTCCTGGCCGATGAGTTCAACGTCTCCGTCGAAGACGTCACCGCCTTCGTGCTCGGCGGCCACGGCGACACCATGGTGCCGCTGGTGAAGTATTCGACCGTCGCCGGCATTCCGCTGCCCGACCTCGTCAAGATGGGCTGGACCTCGCAGGCGCGTCTCGACGAGATCGTCGATCGTACCCGCAATGGCGGCGCCGAGATCGTCAACCTGCTGAAGACCGGCTCGGCCTTCTATGCGCCGGCGGCGTCCGCGATCGCGATGGCCGAGAGCTATCTGAAGGACAAGAAGCGCGTGCTGCCCTGCGCCGCGTACCTCAATGGCGAATACGCCGTGAAGGACATGTATGTCGGCGTGCCCGTCGTGATCGGCTCCAAGGGCGTCGAGCGTGTCGTCGAGATCGAGCTCGCCGGCAAGGACCGCGAGGCCTTCGACAAGTCGGTCGGTGCGGTGTCCGGCCTGATCGACGCCTGCAAGAAGATCGCGCCCGACCTTCTGGGCCGCTGATCGGAAAGAAATCTCGCCGAGGATCGGACCCGATCCTCGGCGCTTTCATGTCCGGAGCCCCCGTCGGGAGGGTTTTCGGGTCCGGCAGTCCAGAGTCCAAAAGATTTCGGGTTGCAGTTGTTCTGGTATATGGTATGCCAGAGAGAATTAGAGGTGAACCCCCGAGGTCACCACGCGCGGGTTCAGGGAGCGACCAGATGAATATCCACGAGTACCAGGCCAAGGCGCTTTTGAACGAGTTCGGCGTGCCGATCTCCAAGGGCGTTCCGGTCCTGAAAGCGGCTGATGCAGAAGCGGCGGCAAAGGCTCTCCCGGGCCCGGTCTGGGTGGTGAAGAGCCAGATCCATGCCGGTGGCCGCGGCAAGGGCAAGTTCAAGGAAGCCTCAGCCGGCGAGAAGGGCGGCGTCCGCATTGCCAAATCGGCCACTGAAGTTGCCGAATTCGCCAGGCAGATGCTCGGCGCCACGCTCGTGACGGTGCAGACGGGACCTGCCGGCAAGCAGGTCAACCGCCTCTACATCGAGGACGGCTCCGACATCGACAAGGAGTTCTATCTTTCGATCCTGGTCGACCGCGAGACCTCGCGCGTCTCCTTCGTGGTGTCGACCGAAGGCGGCGTCAACATCGAGGACGTTGCGCACAACACGCCTGAGAAGATCGTTACCTTCTCGGTCGATCCGGCGACCGGCATCATGGGCCATCACGGCCGCACCGTTGCCAAGGCGCTGAACCTGTCCGGCGATCTCGCCAAGCAGGCCGAAAAGCTCACCGCGCAGCTCTTTGCCGCGTTCGTCGCCAAGGACATGTCGATGCTGGAGATCAACCCACTGGTCGTAACCAAGCAGGGCCAGCTCCGCGTGCTCGACGCCAAGGTCTCGTTCGACGACAACGCGCTGTTCCGTCATCCCGAAGTGGTGGCGCTGCGCGACGAGACCGAAGAGGACGCCAAGGAGATCGAGGCCTCGAAATACGATCTCAACTACGTCACGCTCGACGGCAATATCGGCTGCATGGTCAACGGAGCCGGCCTTGCCATGGCGACCATGGACATCATCAAGCTCTACGGCATGGCGCCGGCCAACTTCCTCGACGTCGGCGGCAGCGCGAGCAAGGAAAAGGTTGCCGCCGCCTTCAAGATCATCACCGCCGACCCGAACGTGAAGGGCATTCTGGTCAACATCTTCGGTGGTATCATGAAGTGTGACGTGATCGCCGAAGGCGTCACCGCCGCGGTGCGCGAAGTCGGCCTCAGCGTCCCGCTGGTGGTCCGCCTCGAAGGCACCAATGTCGAGCTCGGCAAGAAGATCATCCGTGAATCTGGCCTGAACGTCGTGCCGGCCGACAATCTCGATGACGCCGCGCAGAAGATCGTGAAGGCCGTCAAGGGAGGCTAGGCCATGCCCCAGGACCATCTCGCCCAATCATCTCCGCTGCCGGAACACGCGCGTCTTGCCGCGTTCGCCGGTGAATGGAATGGCGAGGAGATGGTCTACCCGTCGCGCTGGAATGCCGGTGGGCCGGCGACCTCGCGCATCGTGGCGCGCATGGATCTCAACGGCTTCTATCTGATCCAGGACGCTGTCCAGATGCGCGACGGCAAGGAGATCTTCGCCACCCACGGCATCTTCACCTACGACCGCGACGACCGGACCTACAAATTGTTCTGGTACGACTCGCTCGGCTACACGCCGCCCTCGCCCGCCTCGGGCGGTTGGGTCGGCAAGACCCTGACGCTGGTGCGCGGCTCGCTGCGCGGCAATGCGCGCCACGTCTACGAGATCATCGACGACAATTCCTATTCGTTGAAGATCCAGTTCTCGCCGGACGCGGAAGGCTGGGCCGACGTGCTCACCGGCGTCTATCGTCGCATCCACTAAAGTTAGTTCGCGAAAGCAGACCTCATGTCCATCCTGATCGACAAGAACACCAAGGTCATCTGCCAGGGCTTTACCGGCAAGAACGGCACCTTCCACTCCGAGGCCGCGATTGCCTACGGCACCAAGATGGTCGGCGGCACCTCGCCGGGCAAAGGCGGCGCGACGCATCTGGGCCTGCCGGTGTTCGACACCGTGCGCGAGGCGCGTGAAAAGACCGGTGCGGATGCGTCGGTGATCTACGTGCCGCCGCCGGGCGCAGCGGACGCGATCTGCGAAGCCATCGATGCCGAGATCCCGCTGATCGTCTGCATCACCGAAGGCATTCCGGTCATCGACATGGTGCGCGTGAAGCGCTCGCTGGCCGGCTCCAAGTCGCGCCTGATCGGGCCGAACTGCCCGGGCGTCATGACCGCCGGCGAATGCAAGATCGGCATCATGCCCGCCAACATCTTCAAGACCGGCAGCGTCGGCATCGTCTCCCGCTCCGGCACGCTGACCTATGAAGCCGTGTTCCAGACCTCGCAGGAAGGCCTCGGTCAGACCACCGCGGTCGGCATCGGCGGCGACCCTGTCAAGGGCACCGAATTCATCGACGTGCTGGAAATGCTGCTGGCCGACCCCAAGACCGAGTCGATCATCATGATCGGCGAGATCGGCGGTTCCGCCGAGGAGGACGCCGCCCAGTTCCTCAAGGACGAGGCCAAGCGTGGTCGCAAGAAGCCGATGGTCGGCTTCATTGCTGGCGTTACCGCTCCTCCCGGCCGCCGCATGGGCCATGCCGGCGCGATCATCTCGGGCGGCAAGGGCGATGCCGGTTCCAAGACGGAAGCGATGAAATCGGCCGGTATCACCGTTTCTCCGTCCCCGGCGCGGCTCGGTCATACCCTTGCCGAAAAGTTGAAAGGCTAGTTCAGTTCTTGGTACTTTTCCGGGCGAAAGTTCGCAACAGATAGGGTAAACGGTGCCTGACACGCCGATCCGCTGCCGGAGGATCGGTGTCGGCGCCGTTTTCATTTGCGCGAACCGAAATCGCCAGGAAGTCAAGAATGTCTCGCCAGGACGCGAACGCAGCCTTTGCCCTCTCATCCTTTTTGCAGGGCACCAACGCCACCTACATCGACGAAATCTACGCCCGCTATGAGAAGGACCCCTCCTCGGTCGACGCCGAGTGGCAGGAGTTCTTCCAGAGCCTGAAGGATCAGCCGGCCGACGTTCGCAAGAACGCGGAGGGGCCGTCCTGGGCCCGGGACAACTGGCCGGTGACACCCCAGGACGAGCTGACCTCGGCGCTCGACGGCAACTGGGCCCAGGTCGAGAAGGCGGTCGGCACCAAGATCGCCGCCAAGGCGCAGGCCAAGGGAGCCGATCTCTCCTCGGCCGACGTGCTCCAGGCCACGCGCGATTCGGTGCGTGCCTTGATGCTGATCCGCGCCTACCGCATGCGCGGTCATTTCCACGCCAAGCTCGACCCGCTCGGCATCGAGGCGCCGCGCAACCGCGAGGAGCTCGATCCACGCACCTACGGCTTCAGCGAGGCCGACTTCGACCGCAGGATCTTCCTCGATCACGTGCTTGGTCTCGAATACGGCAATTTGCGCGAGATCGTCGCGATCTGCGAGCGCACCTACTGCCAGACGCTCGGCGTCGAATTCATGCACATCAGCAACGCGGCGCAGAAGGCCTGGATCCAGGAGCGCATCGAAGGTCCGGACAAGGAGATCTCCTTCACCCCTGAAGGCCGCCGCGCCATCCTGACGAAGCTGGTCGAAGCGGAAGGCTTCGAGAAGTTCTGCGACACCAAGTTCACCGGCACCAAGCGTTTCGGCCTCGACGGCGGCGAGGCGTTGATCCCCGCGCTCGAGCAAATCATCAAGCGCGGCGGCAATCTCGGCGTGAAGGAAATCGTGGTGGGCATGCCGCATCGCGGCCGCCTCAACGTGCTGACCCAGGTGATGGGCAAGGCGCACCGCGCGCTGTTCCATGAATTCAAGGGTGGCTCGGCCAACCCCGACGCGGTCGAAGGCTCGGGCGACGTCAAATATCACCTCGGCGCCTCCTCGGATCGCGAGTTCGACAGTAACCGCATCCACCTGTCGCTGACCGCGAACCCCTCGCATCTGGAGATCGTTGATCCAGTGGTGCTCGGCAAGGTCCGCGCCAAGCAGGATCAGCATGGCGACCCACCGGACATGCGCATCTCGGTGCTACCGCTCCTGATGCATGGCGACGCGGCGTTCGCCGGCCAGGGCGTGGTCGCGGAATGCTTCAGCCTCTCGGACCTGAAGGGCTACCGCACCGGTGGCTCGCTGCATTTCATCGTCAACAACCAGATCGGCTTCACCACCTATCCGCGCTACTCGCGCTCCTCGCCCTATCCGTCTGATGTGGCGAAGATGATCGATGCGCCGATCTTCCACGTCAACGGCGACGATCCGGAGGCCGTGGTATTCGCCGCCAAGGTCGCGATCGAGTTCCGGCAGAAGTTCCACAAGCCGGTGGTCATCGACATGTGGTGCTATCGCCGCTACGGCCACAATGAGGGCGACGAGCCGGCATTCACCCAACCGGTGATGTACAAGCGCATCGCGGCACATCCGTCGACGCTGACGCTCTACGCCAAGCGCCTGATCGCCGAGGGCGTGGTCACCGAAGGCGAGGTCGACAAGCTGAAGGCCGACTGGCGCGCGCGGCTCGATGCCGAGTTCGAGGCCGGCACCAGCTACAAGCCGAACAAGGCCGACTGGCTCGACGGCAAATGGGCCGGCTTCAAGATCGCCGACCAGGAAGAGGACGCCCGCCGCGGCGTCACCGGCGTCGAGATCGCCGTCCTCAAGGACGTCGGCCGCAAGATCACCAAGGTGCCCGACGGCTTCCGCGTTCACCGCACCATCCAGCGCTTCCTCGACAACCGCGCCAAGGCGATCGACAACGGCGTGGGCATTGACTGGGCGACCGGCGAGGCGCTGGCGTTCTGCTCGCTGCTGGAGGAAGGTCGTCATGTCCGCCTGTCCGGCCAGGACTGCGAGCGCGGCACCTTCTCGCAGCGCCATTCGGTGCTGATCGACCAGGAGGACGAGAGCCGCTACACGCCGTTCAACCATCTCGGCGTTGAGCAGGGACATTACGAGGTCATCAACTCGCTGCTCTCGGAAGAGGCCGTGCTCGGCTTCGAATACGGCTACTCGCTGGCCGAGCCGAATGCGCTGGCGCTGTGGGAGGCGCAGTTCGGCGACTTCGCCAACGGCGCGCAGGTGCTGTTCGACCAGTTCATCTCCTCGGGCGAGCGCAAATGGCTGCGCATGTCGGGTCTCGTCTGCCTCCTGCCGCATGGCTATGAGGGGCAGGGGCCGGAGCACTCCTCGGCGCGCCTCGAGCGCTACCTGCAGATGTGCGCTGAAGACAACATGCAGGTGGTCTATCCGACCACGCCGGCGAACTACTTCCACGTGCTGCGCCGCCAGCTGCATCGCGAGATCCGCAAGCCCCTGATCCTGATGACGCCGAAGTCGCTGCTGCGGCACAAGCGTGCGGTGTCGCGGCTCGACGAACTCGCCAAGGGCACGACGTTCCACCGCATCCTCTATGATGACGCCCAGATGCTGCCGAACGAGGCCACCAAGCTGGTGCCCGACGAGAAGATCCGCCGGCTCGTGCTGTGCTCGGGCAAGGTCTATTACGACCTCTACGAGGAGCGCGAGAAGCGTGGCATCGACGACATCTATTTGATGCGCGTCGAGCAGCTCTATCCGGTGCCGCTGAAGGCGCTGGTCGCGGAGCTCTCGCGTTTCAAGAAGGCCGAAGTGATCTGGTGCCAGGAGGAGCCGCGCAACATGGGTGCGTGGCACTTCATCGAGCCGTATCTCGAATGGGTGCTCAACCAGGTGAACGGCGTAAGCCGGCGTCCGCGCTATGTTGGCCGCGCCGCCTCCGCCGCGACGGCGACGGGCTTGATGTCGAAGCACCAGGCGCAGCTCAAGGCGTTCCTGGACGAAGCACTGAGCTGATAGGTTTTTAAGACGTCGTCATGCCCCGCGAAGGCGGGGCATCCAGTACTCCGCGGCGTTCCTTCTGATCACGAAGGTCACGGCGTACTGGATTGCCCGCCTGCGCGGGCAATGACGTATGAAATTCATGACCGCACAAGCGATCTTAGGGAAAAGACCATGACTGAAATTCGTGTGCCGACGCTCGGCGAATCCGTCACCGAGGCCACCATCGGCCGCTGGTTCAAGAAGGCCGGCGATCCCGTCGCCGTCGACGAGCCCCTGGTGGAGCTCGAGACCGACAAGGTCACCATCGAAGTGCCGGCGCCCTCGGCCGGCACGCTCAGCGAGATCATTGCCGCTGACGGTGCGACGGTTGCGGTCGGCGCGCTGCTTGGACAGATCACCGATGGCGCCGGTGCTGCCAAGCCGGCCGCCGCTCCCGCCAAGCCTGCCGCTGCCGCCGCGCCAGCTGCGGCGCCCGCGCCTGCAGCGCCTAAGGCCGCGCCCGCCGATGCGCCGCTCGCCCCATCGGTGCGAAAGCTCTCGGCCGAGACCGGCATCGATGCCTCGACCGTTCCGGGCTCGGGCAAGGACGGCCGCGTCACCAAGGGCGACATGCTTGCCGCGATCGAGCGCGCCGCTTCCGCGCCGACCCCGGTCAACCAGCCGGCCGCGGCCGTGCAGGTGCGTGCCCCGTCGCCGGCCGACGACGCCGCGCGCGAGGAGCGCGTCAAGATGACCCGTCTGCGCCAGACCATCGCGCGGCGCCTCAAGGACGTGCAGAACACCGCTGCAATGCTGACGACCTTCAACGAGGTCGACATGACCAACGTCATGGCGCTGCGCGCGCACTACAAGGATGTGTTCGAGAAGAAGCACGGCTCCAAGCTCGGCTTCATGGGCTTCTTCACCAAGGCGGTCGTGCAGGCGCTGAAGGACATCCCGGCGGTCAACGCCGAGATCGACGGCACCGACCTGATCTACAAGAACTACTATCACATCGGCGTCGCCGTCGGCACCGACAAGGGACTTGTCGTTCCCGTGGTTCGCGATTGCGATCAGAAGTCGATCGCGGATATCGAAAAGGGCATCGCCGATTTCGGCCGCCGTGCGCGTGACGGCCAGCTCAAGATCGAGGAGATGCAGGGCGGCACCTTCACCATCACCAATGGCGGAATCTACGGCTCGCTGATGTCGACGCCGATCCTGAACGCGCCGCAGTCCGGCATCCTCGGCATGCACAAGATCCAGGAGCGGCCGATGGTGATCGGCGGCAAGGTCGAGGTCCGCCCGATGATGTATCTGGCGCTGTCCTACGATCACCGCGTGATCGACGGCAAGGAAGCCGTGACCTTCCTGGTTCGCGTCAAGGAGAGCCTGGAAGATCCGGCGCGGCTGGTCCTGGACCTCTGACACCCAAAGTCTTGAAAGTGCCGTCGCCTGCACGGGCGACGGCCTGTGGGCAAGGATGGAGGCGAACGTGACGGACAAGGTTGCGATCATCACCGGCGGCAGCCGTGGCATCGGCCGCGCCACTGCGCTTGCAGCGGCGGCGCGCGGTTTTCGCGTGGTCGTCGGCTATGCCAGCAACAAGAAGGCTGCCGATGAAGTCGTCGCCGCGATCGAAGCCAGGAACGGCAAGGCGATCGCGGTGAAATGCGATGTCGCCGAGGAGCAAGATGTCCTCGCGCTGTTCAAGGCCGCCGACCAGTTTGGCACGCTCGGCGCGCTCGTCAACAATGGCGGTATTGTCGGCAAGAGCGGCGTGCGCGTCGACGAGATGTCGGCTGAGCGCATCCAGCGCGTGATGGCCGTCAACGTCACCGGCTCCATCCTCTGCGCACGCGAGGCGGTGAAGCGGATGTCGACCAAGCACGGTGGCAAGGGCGGCGTCATCGTCAATCTGTCGTCGGTCGCCGCCAAGCTCGGCTCGCCCAACACCTATGTCGACTATGCCGCCTCCAAGGGCGCGATCGATTCCTTCACCGTCGGCCTCGGCTACGAGGTCGCCAGCGAAGGCATTCGCGTCGCGGGCATCCGCCCGGGCCTGATCGACACCGAAATCCACGCCGCCGGCGGCGAGCCCGATCGCGCCCATCGTCTGGCCCATTCGGTTCCGATGAAGCGCGTCGGCACCGCCGAGGAAATCGCCAATGCCATCGTCTGGCTGATGTCGGACGATGCCTCTTACGTCACCTCAGCCATTCTCGATGTGTCCGGCGGACGCTGACACATCCTTTCACGCTTAACCTACGGGACTTCCTCTCATGGCTACCTACGATCTCGTCGTCATCGGCACCGGACCGGGCGGTTATGTCTGCGCGGTGCGCGCAGCGCAGCTCGGCATGAAAGTCGCCGTGGTGGAGAAGAATTCAACGCTTGGCGGCACCTGCCTCAATGTCGGCTGCATGCCGTCGAAGGCGCTGCTGCATGCTTCCGAGATGTTCGAGGAAGCCGCGCACTCCTTCGCCAAGATGGGCGTCTCGGTCTCGGCGCCGAAGCTCGAGCTTCCGGCGATGATGAACTTCAAGCAGCAGGGCATCGACGGCAACGTCAAGGGCGTCGAGTTCCTGATGAAGAAGAACAAGATCGACGTGCTCAAGGGCAACGGCAAGATCCTCGGCACCGGCAAGGTCGAGGTGTCCGCGGACGGCAAGTCGCAAGTCGTCGATACCAAGAACATCGTGATCGCCACCGGCTCGGACATCGCGCGGCTCAAGGGCATCGAGATCGACGAGAAGCGCATCGTGTCGTCGACCGGCGCGCTGTCGCTGGAGAAGGTGCCGGGCAGGTTGCTGGTCATCGGAGCCGGCGTGATCGGGCTCGAGCTTGGCTCGGTGTGGCGCAGGCTCGGGTCCGAAGTCATGGTCGTCGAATTCCTCGATCGCATCCTGCCGGGCATGGACGGTGAAGTCGCACGACAATTTCAACGCATCCTGGAAAAGCAGGGATTCGCGTTCAAGCTGGGCTCGAAGGTCACCGGCGTCGAAACGAACGGCAAGGCACTGCTTGCGAAGATCGAGCCGGCCGCGGGCGGTGCGGCTGAGACCATCGAGGCTGATGTCGTGCTGGTCTGCATCGGCCGCGTGCCCTACACTGATGGCCTGGGGCTGAAGGAGGCCGGCGTTGCGCTTGATAACCGCGGCCGCGTCCAGATCGATGCTCACTTCGCGACCACCCTGAAGGGCGTCTACGCCATCGGCGATGTCGTCGCCGGCCCGATGCTTGCGCACAAGGCGGAAGACGAAGGCGTCGCGGTTGCGGAAATTCTCGCCGGCCAGGCCGGCCACGTGAATTACGACGTGATCCCAGGTGTCGTGTATACCACGCCGGAAGTGTCCTCCGTCGGCAAGACCGAGGAAGAGCTGAAGCAGGCGGGCGTGGCCTACACGGTCGGGAAGTTTCCCTTTACCGCCAACGGCCGCTCCAAGGTCAACCAGACCACCGACGGTTTTGTGAAGATTCTCGCAGATGCGAAGACGGATCGTGTGCTTGGCGTGCACATCGTCGGCCGTGAGGCTGGCGAAATGATCCACGAGGCGTGTGTGCTGATGGAGTTTGGGGGCAGCGCGGAAGATCTCGCCCGCACCTGCCATGCGCATCCGACCCGCTCCGAGGCCGTCAAGGAAGCCGCGCTTGCAGTCGGCAAGCGGGCCATCCATATGTAGGCGACGCGCCGAGCCGAATCGGGCGGGAAACACATGCTGCGCCGCCTTCTTCAACCGGTCTGGGTCCTGCTGGCGATCATCTTTTTGATCGAAGCCTGGCTGTGGGACCATCTCGAGCCGATCGTGGCGCGTGTCGTCGCCGCGATCCCGCTCGCGCAGTTCAAGCAATGGCTGACCGAACGCGTCGATGCGCTGTCGCCGGCGATGACGCTGATCGTCTTCATCGTGCCGATCATCCCGCTGTTTCCGCTCAAGCTGGTCGGGCTGTGGTTGCTCACCCACGAATATTGGATGAGCGCGGTGTTCACGATCCTGTTCGCCAAACTGCTCGGCGTCGGCGTCACCGCCTTCGTGTTCGACGTGACGCGCGACAAGCTGCTGGAGATGGCGTGGTTCGAGCGGCTCTATGACTTCGTGATGATGATCCGCGCCAAATCGACGGCGCTGGTCGAGCCGATCAAGCTGCGCATCAAGAATGCCCTCACTGGTAACGGCGAAGGCTGGTCCTCACGGGCGCTCCGCCTGATCCAGCGCTTCCGCAAGAGTGTGCACGAGGCGCGGTAGCTCTCCGCCACATATTCGGTGTCATTGCCCGCCTTGTGCGCACTTGCGCACTGGAGCGGGCAATCCAGTATTCCAGAGACAGCGACGCATGAGCGGAGAAGCCGCGGCGTACTGGATGCCCCGGTCAAGCCGGGGCATGACAGCGGTATGTATGGTGACTGATTGCTGCGCCGTCTCCGGCGTCCTGCTACCCGTGCAGATGCAACAGATGCGGCCACCACAGGCCGAGCCCGGTCATCACCATGCCGGCGAGCGTCAGGATGCCGCCGACATAGGCGAGCGCAACGATGCCGGTGATGATGGTGGCGGACGCCAGCACGATTCCAATCTGGAAGGCGGCCGAGGCCAGCTCGAAGTGGTGATACTTTGCGGTCGCCTCGTCACGCTCGTGCTCGGCGTGCTTGGCCTTCTCCGCAAGCTGCTCGGTGCCTTCACCGGTCTCCGGCTCGGAGCGATAACGCGCCGCTGTCTTCTGCCAGTCCTCGATCTGCTTCTGGACGGCCGCCTTGGTGGCGTCGTCTGCGGCTGAGCCCAGCGTGAGCTTGCCCTGCTCGGCCGCGGTCTGCACCACGGTACGGCGAACGCTCTTGGCCTGGAAGAACGCCCAGAGATTGGCGGCCTCGACATTCTTGCTGATCGCCTCGGTCTGCGCACCTTTGCCGAGCGTCTCGGAGATCGCAAGGAACAGCGCCAGCACCGCGATCAGAAGGGCGATCTTCTTGTTCTCGCTGGATGCGTGCTCGGCATGCTCCGCGTGCTCCATGCTTTCGTGTGCGCTCATAATATTTCTCCTGCCTCGGTTCCCCACGATTGACCGAACTGCGCGGCGCGCGCAAGAGGCAAGCAAGTTGTGACGTCGGTGTGTCAGCGCCGCGGGTGCGCGCTGGCATAGACTTCGAGCAGCCGCTCGGAATCGATGCCGGTGTAGACCTGCGTGGTGGAAAGCGAGGAGTGGCCAAGCAGCTCCTGGATCGCGCGCAAATCGCCGCCGCGCGACAACAGATGCGTGGCGAAGGAATGCCGAAGCGCGTGCGGCGTCGCGCTGTCGGGCAGGCCGAGCGCGCCGCGCAGCCGCTCCATCGCGAGCTGGATGATGCGCGGGCTCAATGGACCGCCGCGCGCGCCGACGAAGATCGGTCCTTCGGCGGGAAGCGAATGCGGGCACATCGCGACATATTCGGCGATCAGGGCCAGCACATTTTGCAGCACCGGCACCATGCGCGTCTTGTTGCCCTTGCCGGTGACGACGAGCACATCGCCTTCGCCGGGGCGCGGCACGTCGCGCCGCTTCAGTCCAAGGGCTTCCGAGATGCGCAGGCCCGAGCCGTAGAGCAGAGCCATCACGGCGGCGTCGCGCACGAGGATCCAGGTTTCGCGCTCTTCGCCGGCGCGTTCGTCGGCGTCGGTGAGGCGTTTGGCAGATGCCATCGGGAGCGGCTTCGGCAGGCTCTTGGCCACCTTCGGCGCGCGGATCGCCGAGAGCGCGCCGACCTTGCCCTTGCCTTCGCGCTCCAGGAAGCGGCCGAACGAGCGAAGGCCCGCGAGCGCGCGCATCAGCGAGCGGCCTGCGACGTCGTCGGCGCGGCGCATCGCCATGAAGGCTCTGATGTCACTGGCCTCGAGCGCAGCGAAGCGCTTCACCGTCACGCGCTCGCCCCAATGGGTGCAGAGGAAATCCAGGCACTGCCTGAGGTCGCGGGCATAGGCCTCCAGCGTCTTCGGCGACAGCCGCCGCTCGGCGCCGAGATGCGACAGCCAGCGCATCATCTCCTGCGCGATGCTGTCATCGGCGCTGGCGAGCTCGATTTTCGGGGCGGCGGCCGCTCTGCTCATGAAGCCCTGACTTGAGCTCTGGACGTGGTGATTCCGCACAGTATATCGCATCCCACCCGTTTATCGTTCGCTAAGGCCGCTCGGCGGCGCTAGCCTGAACGTCCCAAGGTTCCGATTCTCCGTCAAAGACTGGTCATGGATCACTCGCCGCGCAACGCTCCCCAGGCCATTTCGACCCGCATGGTCGACGTGCTGGTGCCGGTCGCGCTCGACCAGACCTATTCCTACCGCGTGCCGCGCGGCATGGAATTGAAGGCGGGCGATCTCGTCGGCGTGCCGCTTGGCCCGCGCGAGGTGCTGGCGGTGGTGTGGGCGGAGAACGCCAATCCGGATCCGCGCCTGCACAATCGCCTCAAGGACGTCAGCGAGAAGCTCGAGGTCCCGTCGCTGAAGGGCGAGCTGCGCGCGCTCGTGGATTGGGTCGCCAACTACACGCTCGGTCCGCGCGGCATGGTTTTGCGCATGTGCCTGCGCATGGGCGAGAACCTCGGCCCCGAGCGGACGCGCGCCGGCGTGCGGCTGGTCGGCGATCCGCCAAGGCGCCTGACGCCGGCGCGGCGGCGGGTGATCGAGGTGCTGTCGGATCGTCTGCTGCACGGCAAGTCCGATGTCGTGAAGGAGGCGGGCGTCTCGGCCGGGGTGATCGATGGCCTCATTGACGAAGGCACCTTGACGGTCGAGCCGTTGCCGCCGCCGCCACCACCGCCGGCGCCCGATCCAGCCTACGGCCAGCCGGAGTTCACGCACCTCCAGCGCGCGGCGGTCGACGCGATGCGGGCGCTTGCGGCCAACGGCACCTTTCATGTCGCCCTGCTCGACGGTGTCACCGGCTCGGGCAAGACCGAGGTCTATTTCGAGGCGGTCGCCGAGACCATCCGCCGCGGCAAGCAGTCGTTGATCCTGATGCCGGAGATCGCGCTCACCGGCCAGTTCCTCGATCGCTTCGCGCAACGTTTTGGGGTGCGGCCGCTGGAATGGCATTCGGAGCTGACCCCGCGCACCCGCGCGCGCAATTGGGCAGCGATCTCGGAAGGGATCGCGCCGGTCGTGGTCGGCGCGCGCTCCGCGCTGTTCCTGCCCTACGCCAATCTCGGCCTCATCGTCGTCGATGAAGAGCACGACCAGGCCTACAAGCAGGATGACGGCGTGCATTATCACGCCCGCGACATGGCAGTGGTGCGGGCGCATATCGCAAAGATTCCGATCGTGCTGGCCTCTGCCACGCCGTCGGTCGAATCAGAGGTCAATGCGCGCAAGGGACGCTATCAGCGCATCGCGCTGCCTTCGCGCTTCGGCGGCCAGCACATGCCGCATATCGAGGCGATCGACCTGCGCCGCGAGCAGCCGGCGCGCGGCCGCTTCATCTCGCCGCGGCTCGCCGGCGAGATCAAGACCGCGATCGAGCGGCGCGAGCAGGCGCTGCTGTTCCTCAATCGCCGCGGTTATGCGCCGCTGACGCTTTGCCGCGCCTGCGGTCATCGCTTTGCCTGCACCATCTGCGATGCCTGGCTGGTCGATCACAGGTTCCGCCAGCGGCTGGTCTGCCATCACTGTGGTTTCTCGATGCCGCGGCCGAACGTCTGCCCGCATTGCGCGGCGGAGGAATCGCTGGTCGCGGTCGGGCCCGGCGTCGAGCGGTTGCAGGAGGAGGCGGCTGCGCTGTTTCCGCAAGCGCGCACCATGGTGCTGTCGAGCGATCTCATCACATCGATCGAGACCATGCGCTCGGAGCTGAATGACATTGCCGAGGGCCGCGTCGACATCATCATCGGCACTCAGCTCGTCGCCAAGGGTCACAACTTTCCGCGGCTCAATCTGGTCGGCGTCGTCGATGCGGATCTCGGCCTTTCCAACGGCGATCCGCGCGCCGCCGAGCGCACCTGGCAGTTGCTCAACCAGGTGATCGGCCGCGCCGGCCGCGAGCAGGGCCGCGGCGTCGGGTATTTGCAGACGCATCAGCCGGAGCATCCCGTGATGAAGGCGCTGATCGCCTGCGATCGCGAAGCCTTCTACGACAGCGAGATCGATCTGCGTGAACGCACGCTCTACCCGCCGTTCGGGCGGCTCGCCGGCCTGATCATTTCCGCTGGCGATCGACCGAGTGCGGAGGGCTTTGCGCGCCGGCTCGTTGCGCTGGCGCCGCGCGACGAGCGCGTGAAGGTGCTGGGCCCCGCCGAAGCGCCGCTCGCCGTGATCAAGGGCCGTTATCGTTTCCGGATCCTGGTGAAATCAGCGCGCGGCTTCGATCTCTCGGACTATTTGCGCATCTGGCTTGCCGTGGCGCCGAAGCCCAAAGGCAATCTCAAGCTCGAGACCGACGTCGACCCGCAGAGCTTTTTGTAGCGGCGGCCGCCGCACTTTCAGGCCGTCATTCCGGGGCACGCGAAGCGTGAACCCGGAATCCATTTCACAGCGGTCAATGTGGCCGATAGATTCCGGGCTCGCGACTTCGTCGCGCCCCGGAACGACGGCGGGGACGGAGCACACGAAAAGGCCCGCCGTCCCCCAAGACGGCGGGCTTGTTTCGAACGCAGCAAATCTCACAAGGTCCGTTGCGGACGATGAAGCTGCCGGGCTCGTTATGAGATGCGCGTCGAACGACGCGTCAGGAGACGACCTCGGCGGTCACGCGGCCGACGCCGGCGCCGGTCAGGCCGATGGCGCGGGCAGCGCCGGTGGAGAGATCGAGGACACGGCCGCGAACGAACGGGCCACGGTCATTGATGGTGACGATGACGCTCTGGCCGCCATGGGTGACGCGCAGCTTGGTGCCGAACGGCAGCGAACGGTGCGCCGCGGTCATGGCGTTCTGGTTGAAGCGTGCGCCCGACGCGGTGCGGCTGCCGGACTCGTTGCCGTAATAGGAGGCCATGCCGGAGAAGCTGTGGCCGGAACCCGAGGAGGGCGTCACGGAGGCGTTGGCGTTCATCCAGGAGCCTGCATTCGAATCGCTGGTGCTGGCCTCGTGGTGGTGATGGTGCCGGAAATGGTGGTGCCGGGATTTGGCGGAAGCTTCGGTGGCAGTTCCACCGATGACGAGAGTGGCAGCGACGAAAGCGATCGCCGTCTGCGGCCGGGCGAACCCCAGCGGTTTCAATGACAACATTTATTGGTCCCTACGCTAGTATTGCCACATATGTGGCTAGTGGAGCCCCCATCAGGTTGTGAGCGATTGCGCGTTTTACGTTGCAATGCGGCATGAATTGGGCAGTAATTTCGTCATGTGTCGGGCTGAGACATCTTGTTATCTGATCGGATTTTTCTCGGATATTTTGTTGTCCCCGGCTTTAACGATTTATTAACCAATGGAATACTTACGAATACTGTAGAGCCAAGTTATCGGCCGACGTGTTGAGAATTTGATAAGTAATTGACCAAGTGAAGCGGCGGCTGCCGACCTCACGCCTCTGCGAGCTGTGTTCATGGCCGGTATGCGAAAAAGGCAGGAACGAATTCCTGTCGGCCCGATCGGTCGGCGCTTCTGGGCGTCGTCAAAAATTGCGGCGCAGCCCGTTGGCCTCGCAGCACCTGTGACCACATCAGGGACGGAGAGCCGCAGCCTTTAATTTGGCGTCATGTTGCACCTGCGCGCCTGCTATGTTAGCAAAGCCGCGATTTTAACGAGCCCGGCACTTCCCTGTGTCGGTCGGAAATCGAAGTCCCGCTTGAATTCCAAGGGCTTGGATCGCTAGGCGCCGCTTCGTGGCGACGGTTTTTCCCTTGCGAATTTGACAGCTATAAAGAGCGCGTCTGTGGCTGCAGAAGATACGTCCGTTTCAGGTGTGTCCGGCCGTTATGCAACGGCCTTGTTTGAACTGGCCCGCGACCAGAATGTGGTCGATGCGGTCAAAGCCGATCTCGACCGGTTCGGCACCATGCTCAGCGACAGCGCCGATCTGAAGCGCCTCGTCCGCAGCCCGGTGTTCTCGGCGGATACCCAGTCCAAGGCGCTGTCCGCGGTGCTGGACAAGGCCGGCATCACCGGCATTTCCGCCAATTTCCTCAAGGTGCTGACCGCCAACCGCCGGCTGTTCGCGGTGGCCGACGTCATCCGCGCCTACGGCGCGCTGGTCGCCAAGTATAAAGGCGAGGCCTCTGCCGACGTGACCGTCGCGGAGCCGCTCTCGGACAAGAATCTCGACGCCCTCAAGGTCGCCCTCAAGTCGGTGACCGGCAAGGACGTCGCGCTCAACGTGAAAGTCGATCCCTCGATCATCGGTGGCCTCGTCGTCAAGCTTGGCAGCCGCATGATCGATAGCTCGCTTCGCACCAAACTCAATTCGATCAAGCACGCGATGAAAGAGGCAGGCTGATGGACATCCGCGCCGCGGAAA
The DNA here is from genome assembly GCF_054185165.1 of Bradyrhizobium sp. UFLA05-109. Classification (NCBI taxonomy): domain Bacteria; kingdom Pseudomonadati; phylum Pseudomonadota; class Alphaproteobacteria; order Hyphomicrobiales; family Nitrobacteraceae; genus Bradyrhizobium; species Bradyrhizobium sp. UFLA05-109. Next base: position 40,202 of record NZ_JBBIAR010000050.1, read on the forward strand.
TTTCCGCGATCCTCAAGGACCAGATCAAGAATTTCGGCCAGGAAGCTGAAGTCTCCGAAGTCGGACAGGTGCTGTCCGTCGGCGACGGCATCGCCCGCGTCTATGGTCTGGACAACGTCCAGGCCGGCGAAATGGTCGAGTTCGAGAACGGCACCCGCGGCATGGCGCTGAACCTCGAAACCGACAACGTCGGCGTGGTCATCTTCGGCGCCGACCGCGAGATCAAGGAAGGCCAGACCGTCAAGCGCACCCGCGCCATCGTGGACGCGCCGGTCGGCAAGGGCCTGCTCGGCCGCGTCGTCGACGCACTCGGCAACCCCATCGACGGCAAGGGTCCGATCCAGGCCGACAAGCGCATGCGCGTCGACGTCAAGGCGCCCGGCATCATTCCGCGCAAGTCGGTGAACGAGCCGATGGCGACCGGCCTCAAGGCGATCGACGCCCTGATCCCGATCGGCCGCGGTCAGCGCGAGCTGATCATCGGCGACCGCCAGACCGGCAAGACCGCGATCGCGCTCGACACCATCCTGAACCAGAAGCCGCTCAACGCGCAGCCCGACGAGAACATCAAGCTGTATTGCGTCTACGTCGCGATCGGCCAGAAGCGTTCGACCGTTGCCCAGTTCGTGAAGGTGCTGGAAGAGCAGGGCGCGCTGGAATATTCGATCGTCGTCGCCGCCACCGCCTCGGATCCGGCGCCGATGCAGTACATCGCCCCCTTCACCGGCTGCACCATGGGCGAGTACTTCCGCGACAACGGCATGCACGCGGTCATCATCTATGACGACTTGTCCAAGCAGGCCGTCGCCTACCGCCAGATGTCGCTGCTGCTGCGCCGCCCGCCGGGCCGCGAAGCCTATCCGGGCGACGTGTTCTACCTGCACTCCCGTCTGCTCGAGCGCGCGGCGAAGCTCAACAAGGACCAGGGCTCGGGCTCGCTGACGGCGCTGCCGGTCATCGAAACCCAGGCCAACGACGTGTCGGCCTACATCCCGACCAACGTCATCTCGATCACCGACGGCCAGATCTTCCTGGAAACCGACCTGTTCTTCCAGGGCATCCGTCCCGCGGTGAACGTCGGTCTGTCGGTGTCGCGCGTCGGTTCGTCCGCGCAGACCAAGGCTACCAAGAAGGTCGCCGGCAAGATCAAGGGTGAGCTCGCGCAGTACCGCGAAATGGCGGCGTTCGCGCAGTTCGGCTCCGATCTCGACGCCTCGACCCAGCGCCTGCTCAACCGCGGCTCGCGTCTGACCGAGCTGCTGAAGCAGCCGCAGTTCTCGCCGCTGAAGATGGAAGAGCAGGTCTGCGTGATCTGGGCCGGCACCAACGGCTATCTCGATCCGCTGCCGCTCAACAAGATCAAGGCGTTCGAGGATGGTCTGCTGTCGCTGCTGCGCGGCAAGAACGTCGAGATCCTCAATGCGATCCGCGACAGCCGCGATCTTTCGGACGACACCGCTGCCAAGCTGAAGGCCGTGGTCGAAGGCTTCGCGAAGAGCTTGGCTTAACAAAAAGCCGTCCCGGCCATCCACGCCTTACCGCGTGGAAAGGCGAAGACGTGGATGCCCGGGACAAGCCCGGGCATGACGACTGAGATAGGCTAGCGGCTTGATCGTAAGGGTCGAACCGCGGGGGTGAACTGAGAATGGCTTCACTTAAAGACATGCGGGTCCGCATCGCCTCCACCAAGGCGACGCAGAAGATCACCAAGGCCATGCAGATGGTGGCGGCGTCGAAGCTGCGCCGCGCCCAGTCTGCCGCCGAAGCGGCGCGTCCCTATGCAGACAAGATGTCTGCCGTGATCGCCAATATCGCCAGCGCCGCGGCGGCCTCGCCCGGCGCGCCTGCGCTGCTCACCGGCACCGGCAAGGATCAGGTCCACCTGCTCCTGGTCTGCACCGGCGAGCGCGGCCTCTCCGGTGCGTTCAACTCCTCGATCGTGCGTCTGGCGCGCGAGCGCGCGTTGGCCCTCCAGAACGAGGGCAAGGAAGTCAAATTCTTCTGCGTCGGCCGCAAGGGCTATGAGCAGCTCCGCCGCCTGTTCGACAAGCAGATCGTCGAGCATCTGGACCTTCGCTCTGTGCGCCAGCTCGGCTTCGTCAACGCCGAGCATATCGCAAAGAAGGTGCTGGCGCGCTTCGAGGCCGGCGAGTTCGACGTCTGCACGCTGTTCTACTCGCAATTCAAGTCGGTGATCGCGCAGATCCCGACCGCCCAGCAAGTGATCCCGCTGGTCGTCGAGGAGTCCGCCGCCGGCGCGACAACGACGTCCTACGAATACGAGCCGGAAGAGGACGAGATCCTCACCCGCCTGTTGCCGCGCAATCTTGCGGTGCAGGTCTTCCGCGCGCTGCTCGAGAACAACGCTTCGTTCTACGGCGCGCAGATGTCGGCGATGGACAACGCCACCCGCAACGCCGGCGAAATGATCCGCAAGCAGACGCTGGTCTACAACCGCACGCGTCAGGCGCAGATCACCAAGGAACTCATCGAAATCATCTCCGGCGCAGAAGCAGTCTGACCGGAAGCGAAATTCGGATCGAAGGAGACAGTCAATGGCTACAGCAGCCACCCAGGTCGGTCGCGTTACCCAGGTCATGGGCGCCGTCGTCGACGTGCAGTTCGAAGGCCACCTGCCGGCCATTCTCAATTCGCTCGAGACCAAGAACGGCAACAACCGCTTGGTCCTCGAAGTCGCCCAGCATCTCGGCGAGTCGACCGTCCGCACGATCGCGATGGACGCCACCGAAGGTCTGGTGCGCGGCCAGGAAGTGACCGACACCGGTCAGCCGATCTCGGTTCCTGTTGGTGACGGCACGCTGGGCCGCATCATGAACGTCATCGGCGAGCCGATCGATGAAGCCGGTCCCATCAAGGCCGAGGGCATCCGCGCGATCCACCAGGAAGCGCCGACCTACACCGAGCAGTCGACGGAAGCCGAAATTCTCGTCACCGGCATCAAGGTCGTCGATCTTCTCGCGCCCTACGCGAAGGGCGGCAAGATCGGCCTGTTCGGCGGCGCCGGCGTCGGCAAGACCGTGCTGATTCAGGAGCTGATCAACAACGTCGCGAAGGCGCACGGCGGTTACTCGGTGTTCGCCGGCGTGGGTGAGCGCACCCGCGAGGGCAACGACCTCTATCACGAGTTCATCGAGTCCAAAGTCAACGCCGATCCGCACAATCCGGATCCGAGCGTGAAGTCGAAGTGCGCGCTGGTGTTCGGCCAGATGAACGAGCCGCCGGGCGCGCGTGCCCGCGTCGGCCTGACCGGTCTGACCGTCGCTGAGCACTTCCGCGACCAGGGCCAGGACGTGCTGTTCTTCGTCGACAACATCTTCCGATTCACGCAAGCCGGTTCGGAAGTGTCGGCGCTGCTCGGCCGTATTCCTTCGGCGGTGGGTTATCAGCCGACGCTCGCCACCGACATGGGCGCGCTGCAGGAGCGCATCACCACCACGCAGAAGGGCTCGATCACCTCGGTGCAGGCCATTTACGTGCCGGCCGACGACTTGACCGATCCGGCGCCCGCGACCTCGTTCGCGCATCTTGACGCCACCACCGTGCTGTCGCGCGCGATCTCGGAAAAGGGCATCTATCCCGCGGTGGACCCGCTCGACTCGACCTCGCGCATGCTCTCGCCGCTCGTTGTCGGTCAGGAGCACTACGACACCGCTCGCCAGGTCCAGCAGGTGCTGCAGCGCTACAAGTCGCTCCAGGACATCATTGCCATTCTCGGCATGGACGAGCTCTCGGAAGAGGACAAGCTGACGGTGGCCCGCGCCCGCAAGATCGAGCGCTTCCTGTCGCAGCCGTTCCACGTCGCCGAAGTCTTCACCGGCTCGCCCGGCAAGTTCGTCGACCTCGCGGACACCATCAAGGGCTTCCGCGGCCTCTGCGAAGGCAAGTACGATCACCTCCCGGAAGCCGCCTTCTACATGGTCGGCACCATCGAAGAGGCGGTCGAGAAGGGCAAGAAGCTGGCTGCCGAGGCGGCCTGAGCTGACGAAGTTGCGAATAGGGAGTGGCGAATAGCCGCTCCCTTCTTTGCCACTCGCCATTCGCTACCCACCATCCGCAGGTTTCCTACATGGCCACCTTCCATTTCGATCTCGTCTCTCCCGAAAAGCTCGCCTTCTCTGGCGAGGTCGATCAGGTCGACATTCCCGGTTGGGAAGGTGATTTCGGCGTGCTCGCCGGACACGCTCCCGTCGTGGCCGCGGTGCGGCCGGGCATCCTGACGATCATCGCCGGCGGCCAGAAGCAGAAGGTCATCGTGACCGGCGGTCTCGCCGAAGTCTCAGACAACCGCCTGACAGTCCTCGCCGACGTCGCGACATCGATCGAAGAGCTCGATCAGGCGCAATTTGCCGATACGATTGCGCAGATGCAGGAAAAGCTCTCCGAGAAGGAGGGCTACGAACTCGATCTCGCGATTACGCGGCTTGATCGCTTCAAGAGCATCCAGCAGCAGCTCAACACGACGGCGATGCACTGATCTGGCGTGCATCGCCTCTTCGTCGAAAAACCCTAACAAATTCAGCGCTCGTCACTCTCGTGGCGGGCGCTGAAACGTTATTGCACCGCGTCCTGGATAACGGCATTCTGCCGCCGCATTTGGAGTTCCAGGGCTGGTGCAGATGAAACGCAAGATCGCGGCGATCTTTGCAGCCGATATTGCCGGCTATTCCAGGCTGGTCGCGGAAGACGAAGAGGAGACGCTGCGGCGTCTTGCGTCCTATCGGGCGGTCGTCGACGATTTCATCGCAAAAGCCGGCGGCCGGATCTTCAATACCGCCGGCGATGCCGTGCTCGCGGAATTTCCGAGCGCAGTGGATGCGGTGCGCTGTGCGATCGACATCCAGGAGTCCCTGCGGACCCGCAACATGGCCTATCCGCCGAGCCGGCAGATGTCGTTCCGCATCGGCATCACCATCGGCGACGTCGTCGAGCGTGACGGTGATCTGTTGGGCGATGGCGTCAACATCGCCGCGCGGCTCGAAGGGCTTGCCGAGGTCGGCGGCATCTGCGTTTCGCGCGCCGTGCACGAGCAGGTCGCCAACAAGCTCTCGGTGCAGTTCGCAGACATCGGGGCGCAGGAGGTCAAGAACATTCCGACCCCCGTGCATGCCTACATGGTCGCGATGCGCCGCGAGGACGGAAGCTATTCGACACCGCAGGTCAAGAAGCCGGGTGCGAAGGCCACGTCGACGCCGAACTGGATGTGGCCGCTGGTGGTCGCGGTGGTCTCGATCGTCGCGATCGGCGTCGCGGGCTTTCTCTACTTCACCAAGCTGGAGCAGTCATCGACGGCGGTTGCGACCTCGAGCCCGGCACCAAGCGCAACCTCGGCCGCCCTGTCGAGCGCGCCTGCGGCAAGCCCGGCGGCAACGCTGCCTGCAAGCGCGCCGACTGCGACCCCGACGGCAACCCCGACCGCGACCGCAGCAGCCAAGTTTCCGGCAGACTCCGTCCCCTTCGTCAGCGACCGCGTTCGTGGCTATCTCAGCAACGAATACGCGGCGGCCGCAGACTTCAAGGCGTTCGCGTTGAACATTGCCGGCTTCAACGCTGCGGTGTTCAATCAGCCGAGCGAGGACGCTGCACGAAATGCTGCCGTCGAGCAGTGCCAGAAGCACGCCGATACCGCACAATCTCCGCGCCGCTGCGAGATCTATGCGGTCGGCAACACCGTGGTCTATATGCACGGCAAGCCGCCGATGCCCGCGCAGCCCTTCATGCGGAACGACGCGACGACCCAGCGCGCCTTCGCATCGAAGGACGTGCCGCTGTTGCGCGATCCCGGCAAGCAACGACTCGAGACCATGTTCGTCCCGGGGGCCAAGTCGCGCGCGCTCGCGCTCGGCCCTGGCGGGACTCAGTATTTCATGAATATCGGCGCGTCGTCGCCCGACGAGGCGATGCGGCGCGCGCTGGAATCCTGCGGCGCGATCGCCGGCGCCGCCTGCATGATCGTCGCGGTCGACGATAATTTCGTCGTGCCGATTCCGAGCCTGTTCAAGGTCACCGGATTCTTCCACGCCGCGAGCAATGCGTCGATCGCGGCCGACGCGCGCGATGACGTCGTGCGCAAGCTCGGCGATGCGATGGGCTGGAACGCGGTCGCTGTCGGCACCACCGGACGTCCGGGCCTCGGACTGAAGTCCGCCGACGAGCAGGGCGCCGTCAACACGGCGCTCACCGATTGTGCCAAGCGCGACAGCGATTGCCACGTCATCGCCATCGGCCCGTTCACGGTGGGGCCGAACTAGCTGGCCGAGCCGCACACGCAAACGTCTAACCCTCACCCTGAGGAGCCGCGCGTGCGCGGCGTCTCGAAGGGGTGGCCACCAGCGGGGCCATTCATCCCTCGAGACGCGCGCGACAGCGCGCTCCTCGGGATGAGGAATTGGCAGGCCGAAATGTCGTCCTACAACTTCGTCAGCGGCCGATGCGCACTGGTCAGCGCGCGTACTTTGCAAACTGCAGTGCCACCGCGCGATAGACCTCGCGGCGGAACGGCACCACGAGATCGGCGACACGGTCGAGACGCTCCCAGCGCCAGGCATCGAACTCGGCGGGCTGTCCGTTGCGCGGCGTCAGCGGATCGATCTCCTCGTCACGCCCCGTGAAGCGCAGCGCGAACCATTTTTGCCGCTGGCCGCGGAATTTCGCCAGGCGATGCGTTTGCGGTCCGTCATAGGGTGGAAACTCGTAAGCGAGCCAGTCGCTCTCGCCGAGATAGTCGGCGTTGATCACGCCGGTCTCTTCCCAGAGCTCGCGCATCGCGGCATCGCGCAGATTCTCGCCGTCGTCGACGCCGCCCTGCGGCATCTGCCAGTCGAGCCCCGGCAGGATGATCTCGGGGCCGTCACCCCGGAAGCGGTGGCCGATCAGCACCAGGCCGTCGGCATTGAACAGCGCGATCCCGACATTGGGACGATAGGGTTTTTGATCGGGCACTGGTTCGCTTCTCGCTGTCATTCCGGGGCGCGAAGCGCGAGCCCGGAATCTCGAGGTTCCGGGTTCGATGCTGTCGCATCGCCCCGGAACGACGGGTCATGCATCAGTCGTGCGCCAACGCAGAGAATTCCTGCACCACGCGATCATAGACCGGGCGCTTGAACGGAATGATCAGCGAGGAAAGATTCTTCATCGGCTCCCAGCGCCAGGTGACGAATTCCGCCTTGTGACCGCCGCCGCCGGGGTGGGCGACGTCGATCTCGCTGTCCTTCCCGGTGAAGCGCATGGCGTACCATTTCTGGCGCTGGCCGCGGTAACGGCCCTTCCAGGCGCGGCCCGCGACCGTGCGCGGAATGTCATAGGTGAGCCAGTCGGCAACCTCGCCGAGCCGTTCCACCGAGCGCACGCTGGTCTCCTCGTAAAGTTCGCGCATGGCGGCCTCCCAGGTATCCTCACCGGGATCGACGCCGCCTTGCGGCATCTGCCAGACATGGCTCTCGTCGACATGCTCGATGCCGCCGGCGCGGCGCCCGATGAAGACCAGTCCGTCCTTGTTGAGCAGCATCACCCCGACGCAGGTGCGGTAGGGCAGATCCTCGTAACGCGTCATTCCGCCAAACCTCTCACCACTCGTGGCCGACCCTTTCGGCCCCCTGGGACCTGCCGTGCCAATCCGTTGATTCAGCTGGATTTTGATTTCAACATCGCGGTTGTCAATGGCACTAGCAGGACACCGCGCTCGGGGAGCGTCTTGATCCAGGTACCAATCCGCTCGATCGAGACGGGAAGGGCGGAGGCGGTGCCGATGGCGACGCCGCGCTCGCGGGCAATTGATTCGAGCTTGTTCAGGGCGCGGTCGATCTCGGCGCCGGTCGGCACGGCGTCGATCGCGATGTCGCCCTTGCCGAACGGCATGGCCTGGCTTGCTGCGGCCTGGGGCGCGACGCTGCGCGGCGAGGAACCGTCGTCGAAGAAGCCGAGCCCGCGCTTGGCCGCCTCGCGCACGATCGGCTGCATCGCCGCGTCAGTGGCGACGAAGCGCGCGCCCATGAAATTGGCGAGCCCGGCATAGCCCTGCATCCGGCTCAAATGCCAGTACAGCCTGTCCATGTTCTGCTCAGTGCTCAGCGAGGTCAGCAGGGTCTGCGGACCCGGATCATTGTCGGGGAAGTCGTAGGGCTCCATCGGGATCTGGAGAAAGATCTCGTGGCGCTGCGCGCGGGCGCGCTCGGCGAGCTTGCCGGGATCGGAGCCATAGGGCGTGAAGGCCAGCGTCACCGCGCCCGGCAGCTTCATGATCGCATCAGCGGTCTTGGCTGCACCGACGCCGAGCCCACCGATGACGATCGCGACAACGGGCATCTTGGCCGCCTTGGCGCGATCCGCTTCCGCCGCATAGACAGTGAACGGCTTCAGGTCGGCGGCCGCAATCGGGATCATGCCGTAGCGCGATTTCTCGAGCAGCCGCTGGTCGACACCGGACATGATGGCGGGCGCGGCGGAGGCTGGCTCGCCCTTGTCGGCAGCCTCGCTGCCGCTGCCGATCACGACGTCCTGGCGCGCACCGCTCGAGCCGTCGATGATGGTGACGGTCTTCTGGTCGCCGGGCGTCGCCTGCTTCGGCGCCGCCTTGGTCTCATGGCCCGAACTTTCGGGCGCGGCGACCGCCGGCTTGTCCTCGGCGGCCTTCTGCTCGCGGATGGCAACGCGCGTGATCGGCTCGCCGCCGAGTGGGTCCTTGTGGAAGATGGCGAAGCCGGCAAAGGTCGCGAGGAACAGGAGAAGCAGGACGGCGAGGACGTGCAGCCCCGTGAACGGCAGCCGCAGCCGACGTTTCCGGCGCGGCTTGTCCTGTCCGAGCGGGACGCTCAGATCATCGGCCGTTTCAGTCATGCGCGATCCCGAATCACTCGGCAATGACGATACCACGACGCGGTCAAGCGGCGGCAGGCCGGGGGTTTCCCGGGGGCAAGCTTCACAGCAAAAAGGGCGGCTCCAGGAGCCGCCCTTTCGAAACGTCTAGGTTGCTGTGTGGCGTCGGTTCGCCGCCTTAGTTCGCCGCTTTGGGCTTGTCAGCCGCGGCCTTGTCGGTACCCGGCGCGGGCGCCGCAGAGGCGCTGTTCTTGATGCCGTGAAGAAGGTCGTCGGCCATCTTGAGCGCCTTGTCGTCCTTGGCATCCGGCGGAACATAGGACTGCGAGCCGGTCTTCTCGTCGCCATCGTTCTTGAGGTGGCCGCGCAACGAAGCCTCGCCCTTGGTATCGGTGCGAGACTTCAACTCGTCCGGCACGTCCTGGAGCACTTCGATGTCGGGCACGATGCCCTTGGCCTGGATCGACTTGCCCGACGGCGTGTAGTAGCGCGCCGTGGTCAGTCGCAGCGCGCCGTTGCCGCTGCCGAGCGGAATGATCGTCTGCACCGAGCCCTTGCCGAAGGAGCGCGTGCCGACAATGGTCGCGCGCTTGTGGTCCTGCAGCGCGCCGGCGACGATTTCCGAAGCCGAGGCCGAGCCGCCGTTGACCAGCACGATCACCGGCTTGCCCTTGGTCAGGTCGCCCGGATGGGCGGAGCGGCGCTGGGTCTCCTCGGCGTTGCGGCCGCGGGTCGACACGATCTCGCCGCGCTCGAGGAACGAATCGGACACGGTGACCGCTTCTTCGAGAAGGCCGCCAGGATTGTTGCGGAGATCGATGATGTAGCCCTTCAGCTTGTCGCCGATCTGGGTCGAGAGATTGGCGATCTCCTTCTTCAGGCCTTCGGTGGTCTGCTCGTTGAAGGTGGTGATGCGGATATAGGCGATGTCGTCGGCCTCGACGCGCGCGCGCACCGAGCGGACGCGGATGTTGTCGCGCACCAGGGTGACGTCGATTGGATTGTCGACGCCCTTGCGGATGATCTTGAGCTTGATCTTGGTGTTGACGGGGCCGCGCATCTTCTCGACCGCCTGGTTCAGGGTCAGGCCCTGCACCGCCTCGTCGTCGAGATTGGTGATGATGTCGTTGGCCATGACACCAGCGCGCGAGGCCGGGGTGTCGTCGATCGGCGAGACCACCTTGATCAGGCCGTCCTCCATGGTGACCTCGATGCCGAGGCCGCCGAATTCGCCGCGGGTCTGCACCTGCATATCACGGAAGCTCTTGGCGTCCATGTAGCTGGAGTGCGGATCGAGGCCCGAGAGCATGCCGGAGATCGCCGATTCGATCAGCTTGGTGTCGTCGGGCTTCTCGACATAGTCGGAGCGCACGCGCTCGAACACGTCGCCGAACAGATTGAGCTGGCGATACGTGTCCGCGGTCGCGGCGCGCGCGCTCGAACCCATGAACACCGCGCGCGGCTGGGTCACGAACAGCGTCAGCGCCGCGCCGGTGGCCGCGCTGAGGAGGATAACTGAAGTCTTGCGCATCATCCGCGAACCTTCTCGCCTTCATTTGCGGCCCACCATGGGCCTGGATCGATTGGAGTGCCGTCTTTACGGAACTCGACATAGAGCACGGGTTGACTCGCATTGGTGGCGAGAATGGAGGCGACTTGGGATGTCGACCCCATGATCGCGACCGGCTCCCCCGTGAGCACGAACTGTCCGATGTTTACCGAAATGCGCTCCATCCCGGCGATCAGGACATGATACCCGCCCCCCGCGTTAAGGATCAAGAGTTGTCCATAGCTGCGGAAGGGGCCGGAATAAACCACCCAGCCATCACACGGCGTCGTGACCTGGGAGCCAGGCCGACTTGCCAAAGAAATGCCCTTTTGCACGCCGCCGACGCCGTCGGAACCGCCAAAATCCCTGATCTTGGTACCGTTGACGGGCAGCGGCAGTAGGCCCTTGGCCGAGGCGAAGGCGATCGCAGGGCTGGTCCGGGAACGGTCCTTGAAGGTGGCCGGCCCCGGCTTGGCGTTGGCGGCCGCCTTCGCCTCGGCCTGCTTTGCAGCCTCGGCCGCCTTGGCGGCGCTTTGCAGGTCCTGCTCCATCTTGGCAATCAGGCCCTGGAGGTCGCCCACCTGCCTGGAGAGCGTGATGGCACGCGCGTTCTCGGCATCGAGGTCCATTTCCCGCGAGGCCTGCTGGCGCTGCCGCTCGTCGACGAGGGCGGCAAGCCGCGTCTGATCGTTGCGGACCTTGTCGCGGTCGGCGGCGAGCTGGTCGCGTTCGGTTGCTATGGTCTTGCGCAGGGCCACGAGCTCGCCGAGCTCGCTTGCGAGCTTTTCGGCGCGGACACGCAGTTCCGGAACCACGGCGCCGAGCAGCATCGCAGTGCGCAACGATTGCAGCGCGTCCTCGGGTCGCACCAAAAGCGCGGGCGGCGTCCGTCGGCCGGCGCGCTGGAGCGCAGCCAAGACCTCCACGATGTCGGCGCGCCGCGAATTGAGCGAATTGCGCATCTCCTGCTCGCGCCCGTTGAGCGCGGTCAGCCGTGATTCGGCATCGCCGATCTTGGTCTCGACGGCGCGTACATTGGCGGCCGTGTCGATCAGTTGCTGGTTGAGCTGGGTGCGGTCCTGGCCGAGCGAGGCGATCTCGGCCTTCAGCTTGGCCTGTGCTTCCTCGGCACTCTTCTGCCGCTGCCGCGCCGCCTCGAGCTCCTGCTCGCGCTGCTTGATCGCATCGGCCGAGACTTCGGCAGTCTGCGACGCAGGCGTTGCAGTCTGCGCTGCCGCCGGTGCAAGTTGGCTGCCGGCAAAGCCTGCGATCAGCAACAGGTTGAAAAGCTGAGCCTGCATCGCGTCGGAAAAAGTGCTCGTTGAGGCGCGAATCACGCGCGATGATAGGGATGGCCGGCCAGGATGGTTGCGGCCCGATAAAGCTGTTCCAGAAGCATGACGCGGACCATTTGGTGCGGCCATGTCGCCGCGCCGAACGCGATCACGAGCTTGGCCTTACGGCGCAATTCGGGCGAAAGTCCGTCCGCCCCGCCGATGACGAATATTGTATGCGCGCTACCCTCGTCGCGCCAGCGGCTGAGATTCCGTGCGAATACGGTCGAATCGAGATTTTGCCCGCGCTCGTCGAGCGCCACGATCACCGACTTGTCGGGAATATGCGAACTGATGGCCGCGGCCTCTTCGGCCATGCGCGCTGCGGTATCGCGCGCGCGGCTTTCCGGAATTTCATGAATGGCGAGCTCGCGGAAACCAAGCTTGCGGCCGACCTCGTCGAACCGCTGGAAATAGCGATCGGCAAGCTCCCGTTCGGGGCCCTGCTTCAGTCGGCCAACCGCAATGACTGCAACACGCATGACGTCGTAAGAGCCGCGTTTTCAACCCGCGCGCACAACGCGCGCGCACGACGCTAGCATGCGCGTCAGCCGATTCGAAATCGGCCTCTTTGAGCCCTCTAGATCGCCTTCGCCGCCCCAGGGCCCTGCGTGTACAATCTCTCGAGATTGTAGAACTCACGGACCTCGGGTCTGAACACGTGCACGATCACATCGCCGGAATCGATCAGCACCCAGTCGCAATTGGGCAGGCCCTCGACATGGATGTTCTTGACGCCGGTTTCCTTGAGGCTCTTCGTGACGTTTTCCGCGATCGCGCCAACGTGCCGGTTGGCCCGGCCCGTGGTGACGATCATGTAGTCGGAGTACGCCGATTTGCCGCGAAGGTCGATGGTGACCGTCTCTTCCGCCTTCATATCCTCGAGGCGGGAGAGGATCAGGCTCAGCGTCTTGTCGGCGTCGGGTTGCGCCTTCAAGGCCGCAGCTTGGGTCGATGTTTTACGCGTAGGCTTAGCAACCTTGGGTAAAACAGACTTGGACAATACAGATGTGGCCAGGGACCATTCCTTTCACTGTATCGCGAACGCCGAATCCGGCACTCACTGGTTACACTACATCATGTGGGGTTAAGGGTTTCAATATGCCAGAGCCTGTTTCCCGCACCACGTCCTCACGCCTCATCGGCCGCCTTCCAGCTCCCATCCGGGTTCCGCAAGGTGGTGGACGACAGGCTGAGCTTCAGCCCGGTGAGGAAGACCCATGCCGGCGCCCGCCGGTCCGCGAGTCGCGCCGCCTCGTTCTCGGGCAGGCGGTAATGGGCTAGCGCTCGGGCAGCGGGCGAGGCGAGGGCGCGAAAGCTTTGCGGCGGGCGGTCGATGACCGCCATCGGCACCTGGCCCGCGATGCGCTGCCAGTCCTGCCATCGATGGAATTGCGCGAGGTTGTCGGCGCCCATGATCCAGACAAATCGCAAGCCGCTTGCGCGGCGGCGCAAGAAGTTGATCGTGTCGATAGTGTAGCGCGTACGGATGACGGATTCGAGACAGCTCACCTCGATGCGCGGATCATCAGCAACGTCGCGCGCGGCCTTCATCCGCTCGCCCAGTGCGTGCAAGGCGCCGTTCTCCTTCAGCGGATTGCCTGGCGTCACCAGCCACCAAACGCGATCAAGCTTGAGACGCGTGAGCGCGAAGCGGCTGATCGCGCGATGCGCGTGATGCGGCGGATTGAAGGAGCCGCCGAGCAGCCCGATGCGCATGCCATCGGTGTAAGGCGGCAACGCTTGCGCCACGAAGCGCGGCACGACGAAATGGTTGCTCAATGCCCGCCCTGCGAGGTCACGGCCGCGTCTGTCCGGTGCCGTGGACGCGGTACTTGAAACTCGTGAGCTGCTCGGCACCGACCGGTCCGCGCGCGTGGAATCGGCCGGTGGCGATTCCGATCTCGGCGCCGAAGCCGAACTCGCCGCCATCGGCGAATTGCGTCGAGGCGTTGTGCAGCACGATCGCGGAATCGACTTCGCTCAGGAATTTTTTCGCGGCGGCTTCATCCTTGCTCACGATCGCATCGGTGTGGTGCGAGCCGTGATTCTGGATATGCGCGATCGCGCCGTCGACGCCGTCGACGACTTTTGCCGCGATGATTGCGTCGAGATATTCGGTGTCCCAGTCGTCCTCGCTGGCAGCTTTGACGCGCGCATCGGTACCTTGCACCACCTCGTCGCCGCGTACCTCACAGCCGGCGTCGATCAGCAACTCGATGAGTGGCTTCAGGCTCTTCGCGGCGCCTGCGCGATCGACCAGCAGCGTCTCGGCCGCGCCGCAGACGCCAGTGCGGCGCATCTTGGCATTGAGCACGATCGACTTCGCCATCTCGAGATCGGCGCTCGCATCGACATAGACGTGGTTGACGCCTTCGAGATGCGCGAACACCGGCACGCGCGCTTCCGCCTCGACGCGCGCGACCAGGCTCTTTCCCCCGCGTGGCACGATCACGTCGACGGCGCCGTTCAGGCCCGCAAGCATCATCCCGACCGCCGCGCGGTCGCGTGTCGGCACCAGCGTGATCGCAGCCTCAGGCAGCCCTGCCTCGCGAAGACCCTGCACCAGGCATTGATGGATCGCGCGGCAGGAGCGGAAACTATCGGAGCCGCAGCGCAGGATCACGGCATTGCCGGATTTCAGGCACAGCACGCCGGCGTCGGCCGCGACATTGGGCCGGCTCTCGAAGATCACGCCGACGACGCCAAGCGGCACGCGGACGCGCTCGATGGTCATGCCGTTCGGCCGTTGCCAGCTCTCGGTGACGACGCCGACGGGATCGGCAATGCCGCGCACGATGGCGATGCCCTCGGCCATTGCCTCGACGCGCGCGGGCGTCAACGTGAGACGGTCGATGAAGGCGCCGGTCGCGTCGCCGCTGCTGCGGGCCTCGGCCACGTCCTCGGCATTGGCCGCGAGAATGGCCGCCGCGTTCTTGCGGATCGCCCGCTCCATGGCCTCCAGCGCCCGGTTCTTCTGCTCCGCCGGCGCCAGCGCCAACACACGCGCCGCAGCGCGGGCTTGGGCGGCAAGATCGGTCATCAGCGCCTGGAGATCGGCAGTGCCGTCGAGGGCTTTGAGGGGGGCGGCCATGAGTTCAACCTTCTGCTAAGGCGGTGTCCTAGCACGGAAATCCCGCATTTGCGAAGGCCGGGGAGGGTATGGCTGGTACCCCGATGACAGGCGTTGGCTGGGCCAATGGCCTAACCGCGGCGTCATGGCCGGGCTCGACCCGGCCATCCCGCGTTCTTGCCGGCCCGAAAGAACGTGGATGCCCGGGACAAGCCCGGGCATGACGGCTCGCCTGCCTTTGGGGCTACCCGCCCACCACCAGATCGTCGCGGTGAATCATCTCGGACCTCCCGCTGATGCCGAGGATGGCCATTACGTCCGGCGAGGAGCGACCCTTGATCCGCTCGGCCTCGTCGGCGTCATAGGCGATCAGGCCACGACCGATCTCGCGCATATCGGGACCGCGCACGATCACGGCATCGCCGCGGGCGAATTGGCCCTCGACCTTGATCACGCCCGCCGGCAACAGGCTCGCGCCGGCGCGAAGCGCAGCGACCGCGCCGGCGTCGATGGTCAGCGTGCCTTTCGGCTCCAGCGAGCCCGCGATCCAGCGCTTTCGCGAGGTCACGGGATTGGCAGGCGTGAGGAACCAGGTGCAGCGACCACCATCGGCGATCGCCTGCAAGGGATGCTCGATCTTGCCGGAGGCGATCAGCATATGCGTGCCGCCGGTGGTCGCGATCTTCGCGGCCTCGACCTTGGTGCGCATGCCGCCGCGCGACAATTCGGATTCGGCGTCTCCTGCCACGGCCTCGATCTCCGAGGAGATGCTATCGACAACCGGAATCAGCTTTGCGTTCGGATTGTTCTTCGGCGGCGCGTCGTAAAGCCCGTCGATGTCGGACAAGAGCACGAGCAGGTCAGCGCTCGCCATGGTGGCGACGCGCGCGGCAAGACGATCGTTGTCGCCATAGCGGATTTCGTTGGTTGCAACCGTATCGTTCTCGTTGATGACCGGGATCGCGCGCCACTCCAGGAGCTTGCCAATGGTCGAGCGCGCGTTGAGATAGCGGCGGCGCTCCTCGGTGTCCTGGAGCGTCACCAGAATCTGTCCAGCGCCGATGCCGTGGGCCCCTAGCACCTCCGACCAGATCCGCGCCAGCGCGATCTGGCCGACGGCGGCTGCGGCCTGGCTCTCCTCGAGCTTCAGCGGGCCGCGCGGCAGCTTGAGCCGGCTGCGGCCGAGCGCGATCGAGCCGGAGGAGACGATCAGGACGTCGCGCCCCTCGCGGTGCAGCTTTGCGAGGTCGGCCGCGAGCGCCGCGAGCCAGGGCGCGCGCACTTCGCCGGCGTCGGAATCGACCAGCAGGGCTGAGCCGACCTTGACGACGATGCGGCGGAATTGACTGAGTTCGGGGCTGGCCATGGGCGCGCTCTAGAACGATCTGCTCTGCATTTGGGAAGCGGCGGAGCGAAAGAGGCGGCGCCGGTGAGGCCTGCTTTTGCAGCAGGACGATGGCCGGCGCAAGGCGGGGCTGCGGGTAATGGGGCTAGTCAGCGTTAACGGCCTTGTCTGCCGCGGCGGCACCTGTCTAATGCGCCCGGATACGAGGGAGGACACGCAATGGATCGCCGCGACTTCATCGCCGGATGTCTCGGGTTGCCGCTGCTGGCGCGGGCGGGCGGAGCGCAGGCGCAGGCCGGGCTGACCAAGATCATCTTCCCGTTTGCGGCGGGCGCCGGCGGCGACACGCTGTGCCGGCTGATCGCACAGGAGATGGCGCCGGCGTTGCAGAAAACCATCGTCGTCGAGAACCGCACCGGCGGTGATGGCCTGATCGGCATCAAGGCAGTGAAGGGTGCCAATCCCGACGGCAGCATGGTGCTGGTGACGACGGGGCCCACCATGTACCTGCTGCCGATGGTGGAGACGACGCCGACCTTCGATGCGGCAAAGGACTTCATGCCGGTGTCGCTGCTGGCGCGCTTCGAGTTCGCCGTCGTGATCGGACCCGCGATCGCAGCCAGCAATTTCGGCGAGTTCGTCGCCTGGCTGAAGGCGAATCCGGACAAGGCGACGTTCGGCGTGCCCAGCAATGGCACCATCCCGCATTTCATGGGCTCCAAGATGGAGAAGGACCTCGGCATTGCCCTGAGCCGTGTGCCCTATCGCGGCAGCGCGCCGATCCTCAACGACCTCGTCGGCGGCCACGTGCCGTTCGGCATCACGACGCTGGCGGACGCGCTGCCGCAGCATCGTGCCAAGGGCGTGACGATCATCGCTGTCTCAAGCGCCGAGCGTTCGCCGTTCGCGCCGGATGTTCCGACGCTAAAGGAGAGCGGCATCGATCTCGTCGCAGACGCCTGGTACGGCATGTGGCTTCCCGCCGGCAGCCCGCCGGAGTTTTCGCGCAGACTCAGCGCGGCCGCGAGCGCCGCGCTCGCCAAGCCGGAGGTGAAGGAGAAGCTCACCGCGATCGGGCTCATTCCCGTCGGCAGCACGGCGGAGGGGCTCACTCAGGAGCTGGCCGCGAACACGGCATTCTGGCAGCCGATCGTGAAGGCGACGGGGTACAAAATCGAGAATTGAGCCGCACCAAGAGCACCAGCACTCCGTCGTCATGGCCGGGCTTTCGCGGGTGATGACGGCCGAGAGCGTCGGCATCCCGCGCGCTCTCTTCGGCCGACCTGTCGAATGGCTTCGACGACTGCCGGGCTACTTCGCATGGGGTTGTTTTCGATGTTTTTGGTCGGCCGCCAGCAACCTCGGACCGAATCCCTCAAATTTGAACAAACCCCGCAGGTTCCCGTTCAGCACGCGCATTAAGGGCCGGAGAACCTGATGCCGCTAGAGTGGTGCGGTCGAGCGCAGTGCTCTTTTCAGTTGCCCGTTCAGTTGCTTTTGGGGAAGCCATGACCGCCTCAGCCAAACCCGCCGCCAAACGCAGGCTCCTGCTGGCCTCCGACCGCAGCGACCAGAGCAGCGAGCTTGCCCATATCCTGCAGTCCGTCGGCGAGGTCGCAACGGTCTCGACCCAGGAGATCCCCGAGCAGCCGGCGCGCGATCTCTCCGGCATCGTCGTCGACATCAATTTGCGTTCGCCCGAAAGCGTGCAGCGGGTGCGCAACAAGCTGCGCGGCGATGCCTACCGCTCCATGCCGCGGCTGTTCGTGCTGGCGGATGCGCTGCATCACGGCACCATGCAGGCATGGGCACTGGGCGCCACCGATACGATCTCGCGGCCACTGCAGCCCGAAGCCATTTTGCAGCGCATTCGCGCCGCGTTCCCGGACACCACCACCTACGACTCCAGCGATCGCGGCAAGACGCTGAACCGCGGCGTCGAGGCGGCGCATGGCGTGCTGGCGAAAATGTTCGAGAAACTGCCGCTCGGCGTGCCCCTGACCTTCGATGACGTCGCCGCCGCAGAGAGCAAGATCCTGAAAGCGATCAAGCATTCCTCGCTGCGCGAGTGGCTCACCACCGTCGGCTGCCACCATGTCGGCAGCTACCGGCACTGTCTGTTCGTCACCGGCTTTGCAGTCGCCTTCGCGCAGCATCTCGGCATGCGCGAGGACGACCAGCGCCGCCTGACCCGTGCCGCCTTGCTGCACGACGTCGGCAAGGCCTTCGTGCCGGCACAGCTGCTGGACAAGCCCGGCAAGCTCACCGACGAGGAGATGGACGAAGTCCGCCAGCATCCGCGCCGCGGCTATGAGGCGCTGGCCGAGCAAGGCGGTTTCCCGCCGGAAATGCTCGATGTGGTGCTGCACCACCACGAGTTCCTCGACGGCAGCGGCTATCCGAACAAGCTCTCCTCGAACCAGATCAGCGACATCGTGCGCCTGACCACCATCGTCGATATCTACGCCGCGCTGGTGGAGAAGCGTGCCTACCGCATGCCCTTTACCCACTCCCGCGCCTTCGCGATGCTGGAGGGCATGGGTGGCAAGCTGGACCAGCAGCTCGTGCAGGCCTTCCGCCCGGTGGCGCTCGGATCGTTCTGAAGACACATTCTCCGCTGTCGTAGGGTGGGCAAAGGCGCATAAGCGCCGTGCCCACCACTTAGGTCCAGATTAGCGGAAAGAGGGTGGGCACGCTTCCGCCTTCGCTCTTCGAGCTACGGCGGACAAGTCGCTTTGCCTACCCTACGGCCGCGTGCGATCGGTCACTCACGATCTTCCTCACCGCCGTCCTCATACGACGAAATCTCGATCAGGCTGCCGTCCGGATCGCGGCAATAGACCGAGCGGAGCGTGCCGCGGGCACCCTGCTTGGCCACCGGGCCTTCCTCGATCGCGACACCATGCGCCATCAGATGCGCCACCACCTCGTCGGGCGTGGCCGCGGTGAGGAAGCACAGATCCTCGCTGCCGGCAGTCGCATGGTCCGCGGTGAACCACTCCACCTTGTCGGAATCGCGCGGCCGGACGTTGATCTTCTGGTTGCCGAACTGAAGCGAGGTCCGCGGCGCTTTGCCGCCGCCCGGGTCGAACACCCTCACTTCCATGCCGAGGATTTTGCGGTACCACTCGGCGGTGCGCGCGACGTCTGCGACGTTGATGACGAGGTGATCGAGGGCTCGAACCTTGACGGACATGCCTTATCCTTTCGTCGCGATGCAGGTAGCGCACTTCTCGTCGCTGGCGCGCTTTGTTACAACGCGCTGCCTTCAAGAACAACAAACTGGGAGAAGACTTCAGATGATCACACGCCGCACTGCGCTGGGCCTGCTCGCCGCCAGTCCGCTTGCAACGGCGCCGCTCTCAAGGGCCTTTGCGGCGGATTATCCAACGCGGCCGGTGAAATGGGTCGTCGGCTATCCGCCGGGAGGCGCTACCGACATCCTGGCGCGGCTGATCGGCCAGCGGCTCTCGGAAAAGTTCGGCCAGCAATTCGTGATCGAGAACAAGCCCGGCGCCGGCAACAACATCGGCACCGAGTCCGTCGTCAACGCCGAACCCGACGGCTATACGTTGCTGCTGGTCAATCCGGCCAACTTCATCAACGCTTCGCTCTACGCCAATCTCAAGTTCAACTTCGCGCGCGATATCGCGCCGGTTGCCTCGTTCCAGCGCGTGCCGAACGTGATGACCGTGAACAAGGACGTGCCGGCTAAAAACGTCGCCGAGTTCATCGAATATGTGAAGGCCAATCCCGGCAAGGTGAACATGGCCTCTTCGGGCAACGGCACCTCGGTGCATCTGTCCGGCGAGATGTTCATGGCGATGACTGGCTGCAAGATGCAGCACGTCCCCTATCGCGGCGCGGCGCCCGCGATCACCGACATGCTCGGCGGCCAGGTGCAGGTGATCTTCGACAACATGCCCTCGATCATCCAGCACATCCGCGCCGGCTCGCTGCGCGCTCTCGGCGTCACCACAGCTGGTCGCTCCTCGCAATTGCCCGACGTGCAGGCGATCGCGGAGACCGTCCCGAACTACGAGGCGAGCGCGCTGTTCGGCATGGGCGCGCCGAAGAGCACGCCGAAGGAGATCATCGCCAGGCTCAACGGCGAGATCAACGCGATCATGAAGGAGCCCGACATGACCAAGCGCCTGGTCGAGCTCGGCGGCGAGCCGCTCGTGCAGACACCGGACGCGTTCGGCGACATGATCAAGGCTGAGACCGACAAGTGGAAGAAGGTCGTCGAGTTCGCCGGCCTGAAGGTCGAGTAGCGATCTCGGCTAGCGCATGACGATGCTGACGAAGCCCCGTCGCGAGGCGGGGCTTTCTTCATTTGCGGTTCCGGAACCGGTTTCCAAGCGGGCACGCGATCACGCACTCGTGCGGACCTCCAGATGCGCGTTCCCGCTTGACCGGAGCCCGCATCCACTTATACTAAACCATATGGTTAAGTATAAGGACGAGACGCTGGACCGAACCTTTGCGGCGCTGTCCGATCCGACGCGGCGTGCGCTGCTGGCACGGCTCGGCGAGGAGGACGGCCTGTCGGTGAGCGAGCTGGCCGCTCCGTTCTCGATCTCACTGCCCGCGATCATGAAGCATCTCGAGGTGTTGTCGGATGCAGGTCTGATCGTGCGGGAGAAGTCCGGTCGCACGGTCGCCTGCCGGCTCACCGCGCAGCCGATGGAGCCGGCGATGAATTGGCTCAATCGCTACGCGCGCTTCTGGTCCGACAATCTCGATCGCCTTGCAGCTTTTGTGGAGGAAGACCCATGGCCGTCAACCAAGCAGCCGCAGCCCGCACCGGCGAACGCCCAAGCCTCACCCTCACGCGCAGGCTCCGCGCGAAGCCGGAAAGGGTCTACGCCGCGTGGACGCAGGCAGAGCAGCTAGCGCAGTGGTTCGGGCCGCCAAACATGAAGCCCGCGACGGTGCGGGCCGACCTCGACGTCCGCACCGGCGGCCGCTACCGGATCAGCTTCACCCGCGACGACGGCGAATATTTCGAGGCCGGCGGAATCTACCGCGAGGTCGTGCCGAACGAGCGGCTGGTGTTCTCTTGGGCCTGGCACTCGACGCCGGAACGCGAGTCGCTCGTCACCATCTCGTTCAAGCCCGACAACGGTGGCACGCTGATGATCTTCCATCACGCCCAGTTCTTCGACGAAACCGCACGCGACAACCATCAGCGCGGCTGGAACTCGTTCTTCGACAAGCTCGACGCCTTCGTCGCCTGATCAACGGAGTTCATCATGCAGCAACATCAGATCGTTTCCCGCCAAGAGTGGATCGCGGCGCGCAAGGCGCATCTGGCGCATGAGAAGGAGTTCAGCCAGGCGCGCGAGCGTCTTGCGGAGGAGCGCCGCAACCTTCCCTGGGTCAAGCTCGACAAGCCCTATGTATTCGATGGGCCGGCCGGCAAGATCACGCTCGCCGAGCTCTTCAAGGGGCTTCCGCAGCTCGTCGTGCAGCACGTCATGTTCGCGCCCGACTGGGAGGCGGCCTGCAAGAGCTGCTCGTTCTGGGTCGACGGCTTTGAGCGCATGGTGCCGCATCTGGCCGCGCGCGACACCACCATGGTCGCGATTTCGCTCGCGCCCGTCGCCAAGCTCGAAGCGTTCAAGAAGCGCATGGGCTGGACGTTCGACTGGGTGTCCTCGGGCGGCAATGACTTCAACCACGACTATGGTGTGACGTTCACGCGCGAAGAGATCGACAAGGGCGAGCCGAAATACAATTTCGGAACCACGCCGTTCTACGGGCCCGAGTTGCCCGGCATCAGCGTGTTCTTCCGCGACGAGGCCGGCACCGTGTTCCACACTTACTCGTGCTTTGCCCGCGGTCTCGACATGATGAATGCGGCCTACCAGTATCTCGATCTCACCCCGCTCGGTCGTCACGAGGAAGGCCTGCCCCATCCGATGCACTGGGTACGCCTGCGCGACGAGTACCAGCCCGATGCGGCGAAGGCGGGGTGTTGCCACAACTAAGGTGATTTGCTTGCGCGCATCCATAGCCAGGTGCCGTAGGGTGGGCAAAGGCGCGAAGCGCCGTGCCCACCATCTCTCCTGAATCGCGACCAAAGTGGGGGCACGCTTCCGCCTTCGCTCTTCGAGCTACGGCGGACAAGTCGCTTTGCCCACCCTACGACTCTGAATTGGTCGGGTCGTTCGATCCACACTGATGCTGTCATCGCCCGACTTGATCGGGCGATCCAGTATTCCAGAGGCAGCGACGAATACGGAAAGGCCGCGGCGTACTGGATTCCCCGCTTTCGCGGGGAATGACAGCGAAGATTGACGAGGCAGTGTGCCTCGCACAGCACCTATCGCTTCGCGTCGGCCTCTTCCGTTGCGGTGCAGGTGATCAGCATGGTGTAGGCCCGGGCGTTGCCGGCGATCTCGGCGGTCTTGAGCTCGCCCTTGGGCTCCGCCGTCTGGTACGGCACCACGCTGTTATCGAGAAAATCGCGCAGCGCGCCGGTCTTTATCGCGAAGTTGATATTCTCCGTCAGCTGGCCGGTTTCCCGGATCATTTTCAGCGCGTTGAGCTTGGAAACGACGACGCCGGCCAACTGGCCGGATGTGTCGAACAGTGGCCCGCCACTGTTGCCCGGCTGAATCGCCGCGCTGATCTGCAAACGGCGAGTGTCGTTTCTGATTCCACTGAGCGAGCTCACGATGCCAGTCGTGACCGTCAGGTCGGACGTAAGATAGCCGTGAAGGGGAAAACCGATCGCGACCACCGAATCGCCCGACTTCATCGAGCGGTCTCTGATCCTCGCAAAGTCCTTGAAGGTTGCGGTGGTTGGCGCCTGGAGCAGCGCCAGGTCGTTATAGGCGTCGCGCGATACCACGCGAAGGATCATGGCCGATTCGCCCGAGAGATTGCCCTTGATGTCTCCGACGCAGCCGTCGATCACATGGTTGTTAGTGACGACGTGCCCGCCGGCGCTGACCACAAAACCCGTGCCGCTGACATCGAAGGTCTTGCTTGGCTTGCCGCTTGGCGGCGCCGGCTTGTCACCCGCTGCTGGCTTCGCGGCGAGCTTGGTGAAATCGCCCGCCTTGTCGAGCCCATCGGCTTTCACCCGGGTGACGCAGGTGGCGAGCGCCGCGATCAAGGGCGCCGTCGAGGTCAACTGAAATTGCAACGCGTTGCGACCCGCGGTCGCTACCATCAGGCTCGCCTTCTGGAACATGCGCGTCACGTTCGGCGGCATGATCGCCGTGAGCATGTTCGGCGCGTTGGCCGTCGCAAACAGCCGAGCCTGCTCCTGTCCGTCGAAGATCACGTCGATCGCGGCATTCTCGCCCTTGGTGAACTTGAAGCTGGGACTCGCAAAGCTCAGGAGCCACGAGCCGGCGACGTTATGCCCGACGACGAGGCTGACGCCATTGGCGTAGGGCGCAGTCGCCGCACAATGCGAGAATGCGCCGGTCTGCTCGTTACTGAAGGCGCCGCCGATCCAGTTGCCCATCGAAACCGAACCGAACGGCCCCGCGGCATTGGCAAACCCGACAAGAATGACATGCAGCACGCACGCCGCTGCCCACTTCAACATTGCAAAGCCCCCGGAACGCTTTTCGTGCGGCACCTTACCTGTCCGACCCGTCCTGGCGCAACCGGCAGTTGTCTGGCGCCGACCATCGCCCAGTCGGATCACGGCGCCCTTGCTTTTACTTTGCAGTACGGTATACTTTGCATTACAAAGTGAACGATGCCCCGAATTGGGGGGTGAGGGTGGAGCGAGGCTCGACGTTGCAGATGCGCGAACTCGACAAAGCGCTGGCGGATATCGGGGCGATCCGCAGCCAGATCGCAGCCGGCACCGCCTTTCGCGGCTACGGCCCCGCGACGATGGTCGCAACCGGCGCGCTCGCGCTGATCACCACGATCCTGCAATATTGGCTTATCGACGATCCGACCACCCAGCCGCTCGCGTTCTTCCTCGGCTGGGGGCTTGCGGCGGGCCTCTCGGGCTTCGTCATCTGGATCGAGATGCGCGCGCGCTCGCGCCGCCATCACTCCGGTCTTGCCGACGTCATGATCCACCAGGCGATCGAGCAGTTCCTGCCGGCCGGCGTCGCCGGCGTGCTGCTCGCGGTGGTGCTGTGGAAGTTCTCGGCCGAGACGCTCTGGCTGTTGCCCGGCCTGTGGCAGATCCTGGTGTCGCTCGGCATTTTCGCCTCGGTCCGCTCGCTGCCACGCAGCGTGGCGCTGGCGGGAGCCTGGTATTTCGTGTCGGGCTTCGCGGTCGTTGTGCTGGCGAGCCAGACCCGCACGCTCTCGCCCTGGACCATGGGGCTGCCCTTCGTGATCGGGCAGTCGCTGATGGCCGGCATTCTCTACGTTGCGTCCGGAGACCATGATGTCGAAGACTGAAAACGCGCCCTTCTCCTATGAAGGGCTCGATCGTGTCATCCATGAAAAGGCAAGGCTCGGCCTCCTGACCTCGCTGATGGCGCATCCGAAGGGACTTGCCTTCGCCGATCTCAAGCAGCTCTGCGGGCTGACCGACGGCAATCTCAGCCGACATCTC
This sequence comes from Bradyrhizobium sp. UFLA05-109, assembly GCF_054185165.1. Lineage (NCBI taxonomy): Bacteria > Pseudomonadati > Pseudomonadota > Alphaproteobacteria > Hyphomicrobiales > Nitrobacteraceae > Bradyrhizobium > Bradyrhizobium sp. UFLA05-109. The sequence goes on from NZ_JBBIAR010000050.1 coordinate 64,880, forward strand.
GCCGTGTTGCAGGAGGCTGGCCTTGTCGAGGTGACCAAGGGCTACGAAGGCAACCGTCCCCACACCTCCTGCCGGCTGACCAAGGCCGGCCGCCGCCGCTTCCTCGATTATCTCGCCGTGCTCGAGCGCCTCGTGCGCGATGCCGCCAAGGCGGCCGGCCGCGAGGCGCCGCCGCTCGGCCGCCTCGGCATCATCTCGACCTGATCATCCCATTTTTTGACTGGAGACTTTGCGATGCAAAGTGACGTCACGCAGGCAAACGAAAAGCTTCACGTGGGCATCATCATGGACGGCAACGGACGATGGGCGACGCGGCGCGGCCTGTCGCGCATCCGTGGCCACGAAGCCGGCGTCGAGACGATCAGGCGCATCATCGAAGCAGCCCCCAAGCAAGGCATCGGCACGCTGACGCTCTATGCGTTCTCGACCGACAACTGGCGCCGGCCCAAGGCCGAGGTCGCAGCCTTGATGACGCTGCTCCGCTTCTATCTCGCCAATGAGGTGCCGAGCCTGGTCAAGAACGGCGTGCGGCTCTCGGTGATCGGCCGCCGCGATCGCCTGCCCGAGGGCATTGCCACGGCAATCGCGGGCGCTGAGCGCGCGACCGCCCACGGCAACGCGCTGCATTTGCGCATCGCCGTCGATTATTCGGCGCGCGACGCCATCCTCAATGCCGCCGCGAAGGCGGCTGCGTTGACGAGCCTCACCCGCGAGGCCTTTTCGCAACTCGTCACCGGCGAAGCGTCCTTGCGCGACGTCGATCTCATTATCCGCACCTCTGGCGAAAAGCGGCTGTCGGACTTCCTGCTGTGGGAAGGCGCCTATGCCGAGCTGCATTTCACCGAGCGGATGTGGCCCGAATTTGATGCCAGCGATCTCGCCGAGGCGCTCTCCTCGTTCCACCGCAGGGAGCGCCGCTTTGGTGGCTTGCAGGCCTTGCCGCTAGAGCCCGCACCGAGCCTGTGATGCGATGCGGCATAGCCGCTGATCCCGAAAAGTTGAGCGGGCTCGCCGCTGTTATCCCTTCGACGCCGACCGCGTCGGTGCCTAGTCTGACGCGGACGGGATATCAACATGCGCGCTGTGCTGGACCATTGCAGAGGTGGAACGCGGCAGCGGGTCGCGACCGGCACGCTGATCCTCACCGAGGGCGGTGCCTCCGGGCACCTCTATGTCCTGTTGGAAGGCAAGCTCGAGGTGATTAAGGGCGACACCGTGGTCGCAACCATCGCCGAACCCGGTGCCGTGTTCGGCGAGATGTCGGTGCTGCTGCAACAACCCCACACCGCCACAGTGCGGGCCTGCGTCGATTCCGTCATCTACGAGTTCGACGATGCCGCCTCGTTCCTGATTCAGGAGCCCGAGGTCGCGTTGATGCTCGCGCGCATGCTGGCGCAGCGGCTCAATGTCGCCAACACCAGTCTCGCCGATCTCAAGCGCCAGGCTGCCGGGCAGGGCAACCACGTCGCGGCGCGGCGCTGATGAGTTGATCGACCCTGCGGCAGCGAGCATGCAGCTCAGTGATGACCCGGGCAGCGCGTCGGCTGCAACTGTCGGGCATCGCAGGGCTGGACCTTCCCAGTGAAGTCTGATGTCGTAGCGCGGCCTCATGGCAGGTGACCGCATGACCTCGTTCAAGACCATTCGCGCTCGGGCCGAGAAGCGCAAGGGCGGGCCCAGGCAGCTGGAGAAGTTGCTGCCGGCGAAGCCCGATGCGAAGGCGCTCGCCAAACTGCCCGACGATCGTATCCTCGCGGAGATGTCGAAGCGGGTGTTTTGCGCCGGCTTTGCCTGGAGCGTGATCGATTCGAAATGGGACGGCTTTGAGCAGGCCTTCCTGCACTTCCAGCCGGCCAAGCTGAGCTTTCAGCCTGAGGATTATTGGGAAGGCCTGATGCGCGACGCCCGCATCGTGCGCAACGGCGCAAAGATCCTGTCGGTGCGCGAGAACGCCGCCTTCGTGCAGGAGATCGCAAAAGAACACGGCAGCTTCGGAAAATTCCTGGCAAAATGGCCGGCCTCGGACGAGATCGGCCTGCTCGATCTCCTCACCAAGCGCGGAAGCAGGCTCGGGGGCAACACCGGCCAGATGCTGCTCCGCTTCGTCGGCTGGGACGGCTTCGTCACCTCCAAGGACGTCGTCGCGTGCCTGCGCGATGCCGGCCTCGACATCGCAGAAGAGGTGAAGTCGAAGGGCGATCTCGCCAAGGTACAGGCGCAGTTCAACGCCTGGGCCAGTGAGACTGGCCTGCCCTACATGCACCTCTCGCGCATCTGCGCGTTATCGGTCGGGGAAAACCGCGGGGAGTGACGATTGCCGGGCAGGCGCCCGACGAAGCGCCCAACAAGGAGGAATGTCCATGGCAGGAGATCTGGACGGCAAGGTTGCCGTCGTGACGGGGGCTGCGTCGGGCATTGGCCTCGCGACCACCGAGGCAATGCTGGCCGCAGGCGCGCGCGTGGTGCTGGTCGACCGAGATGCAGCGGCCCTGAAGGCCATTTGCAACAGGCACGGCGACGCGGCGATCCCGCTCGTCATCGACTTGCTGAACCCGACGGACTGCGCCACGCTGCTGCCCCGCGTTCTGGAGAAGACCGGTCAGCTCGACATCCTGCATGCCAATGCGGGCACGTATATTGGCGGCGACCTCGTCGATGCCGATGGCGCCGCGATCGACCGGATGCTGAACCTCAATGTCAACGTCGTGATGAAGAATGTCCACGACGTGCTGCCTCACATGATCGAACGCCGGACAGGCGACATCATCATCACGAGCTCGCTCGCGGCCCATTTTCCGACGCCTTGGGAGCCGGTCTATGCATCGTCCAAATGGGCGATCAATTGCTTCGTCCAGACGGTGCGGCGCCAGGTGTTCAAGCACGGCATCCGCGTCGGATCGATTTCGCCCGGTCCCGTCATCACCGCACTGATCGCGGACTGGCCGCCGGAGAAGCTGAAGGACGCGAAGGCCTCCGGAAGCCTGCTCGAAGCCAGCGACGTCGCCAACGTGGTGATCTTCATGCTGACGCGGCCACGCGGCATGACCATTCGCGACGTGGTCATGCTGCCGACCAATTTCGATCTCTAGACGCGTCTTGAGGATGCAACCGCCCCAGCGTGTTGGATCACGTGCGACTGCAATCTCGATGTCGCCCCAATCATGCCACGAGCGCGGCGGCCGCAATCGGTCGCGTGGACATGGAAGCGCGGGGAACAATTGCGCGCGCGGTCTGTTCGGGAGTCTAGGCCGGGGCGGGTGCTGGAACAAAGTCCGCCACGGCCACGCCGGGGAAAACAGACAAGCGCGAAATGGAGCGGCTCATGAAGCTCAATCCCATCCAGGTCAAGGAGACCATGAGACAGTTGGACGCCCAGGTGCTTCCCGACGGACACCCGGCCGTACCTCAGCTCAACAGCCTGTTCGGAGACCATACGTTCTTCGTCGACGAGAGCGGATTGAAAGTGCTGGAGCCCACCGACTCATCCGAGATGGAGGGCAGGACCGGCGAAGTCGTCAGTCTTGCTGACTGGAGCGATCCGGAGCTGACCAGCCTCAGGGCGCATGAGCCGGAGCCCACCGGCGTGATCGTGGTGTTCGAGCCGAGCAAGCATTGAGCGAGGCCTTGAGGTAGGCGCGGCGGCGCCTACGGATTGCGGGCTGAAGGGGTCTCGGCGCGCGAACTACAGGCGTCGCGCCGTTGCGGGGAAGCCAATCCGGCCAAACCCAGGCTCATGTCGATCAGTGCCCCGGGTCCATTTCCCAGACGCCATTGGGATTGACGTATTCGTGTCCGTCCGGGTAGCGACGATCCGCGACGTGCTTCAAGACGTACCTCTGCGCTCCAGCCGCGTTGCGCGAGAATGTGTGTCCGGCTTCGAGCGGCGGCCGGGTCTGCCACAGATGAATGTTGAACTCGAACAGCACCCACGCGGGCCCGGCATCGATTCCTGCGTCGGCGACACAGCCATCCGCCAGTCCGAATTGCACCATGCCGAAAGAACACAACCGGCCGCGCTCGCGATACGGAACCTGCACCACGAGGGCCTGGAACAGCCCAGCCGGTAGTTCGGCGCCAAGCAGCGCATCCCAGCGCTTCCAATCATGGCTCAGGCCGGAGTAATGCACGCGCACTGCGAGGCCGCCAGCTTTTCTCACTGCGGCGGCCAAGATCCTGAGATGCTCTTCCACTCCCGGACCAGTGTCTGTCACGACGAGTTGCACCACCGACTTGTGAGCGGCGATCCTGTCCATCGTGTTGCGATCGAGTGAGCGTCCTGCGCCGATCCACATCGCATTTGCGAGAGCTGGGTCGTGCGGCATGACGTCGAAGGCGGCATGTACGCGACGGTCGGCACTGAACATGTCGGGGCCGGACACGACCACAGCAGGGCCATTGGCTTCAGCAAAGTCCGCGAGGAACGCGGTCCGGTCCGGCCACGGTCCCGGGATATCAAGTACTATGCCTGTTTGCGTCATCTCGGCCTCAGTTGCGCGTGAGCAGGTAGATGCTAGAACTCCCGACAGCACGAACGCGGCTATCAGCCTGCTGCAGATAATCGAGACTGCCCAATTGTGTGTCTTGGCAAGCTTGCTGGGAGGGGACATGGTCGACGGCATGTGATCTGCTACCTGGCAACCGGCGACGGAAGATAGCCGACTGGGATGTTGTCGCGGGCAAGGAACTGTCGGGTTCAAGCCGAGCGTTGAGAATTTGGCTAGTTGAGTTTCTGATCGAAAAGAATGCGGAAGGCCTTGCGGCTGGGACGAGCCGACGGCTCAATTCGGGCATTTCTCAAAGAAGCTTGCCCGTTCGATTTGCGGCAGGCCTTCAAATTGAACACGAATGATTTCGATCCGCGTGCCGACCTTTTGAAAGACAAGACGCACGCCGTCATATTCATGTTGAGAAGCGGCCTTGCCGTCTGATCTGGTGACCGTCGCGGCCCGCAGGGCTATCCTGATTTTCTTGCTATCAATGATTGACGATTCAAGAACTTCATGGACTGCAGTAACTAATGCCTCGCCTTTATTCTCTTGAATTGTCGCTGTGGCGCTTCCCTCGCCCGGTGCAGCAAAAGATAGCTTGGAGCCTCCCGGATCAGAAATTGCTTTGCTGCAATTTGGTGACCATGTTCCCAAAAGCCCGAATTCCTTCAAGGCGCCTTTGATGTCATCGCCAAACGCTGGAGCGGAAAGCGTACTGGACGCCAGGACAGTCGCGACAAAGATGCGGCGCATTAGTCTCATCTGTACACACGACCCCCATGCGAAAAGCTGTGACGTTGAGCGCCTAGAGAACCATGCAGGAGCACCCGTGTGTCAAGGCAGAACGTCTCGTCCGGCTACGACTTTGAAGACATATACGGGTACTCGCGGGGCCGTCCGCGTCGGAAATCAAGTCTTTGTATCGGGTACGACGGCCCGCCCGCCGCAACCAGACGGCGACGCTTATGTGCAAGCCAAGGTCGCGTTGGCGATGATAGCCGACGCGCTGGCCAAGGTCGGCGCAGGAATGCGGCACAGCTAGTTCTTTGAGACTAGTCGTTTATCTCTAACTCTGATGTCCGGCTTGGCGTCGGCAAGGCGCAATGGAATTCTCGGCTGGCACGACCGTATTGGCCGTGCGTCCGAACAGGAGCCGACGACAATGATTTTCCGTGCGTTCTGCCTTTCATCACTCGTTGTGAGCGCATTGGTCGGCGTCGCGCATGCCGACAGCAACCCCGCGAACAACTCTTTGCCGATCATCATCGGTCCGCTGCCTCCAGTGCATATCGGCCCTCCACCGCTGCCGTGGTCGCCGCCACATATCCCTGTCGATCCGGTGCCGATACATCCGGTGCCGATACATCCGTGGCCGCCACTTCCGACGCCGCATCCGACGCCACAACCGATTATTCCTGGTCAGGGGTGTGTGCCGACACCAGGTACAGCCTGCCCGCTCTGAGGCAGGCACGGTCCGCTCGCGCCTATGCGCACGTCGCCGAACAGACGAGCCAAGTCTGGCGCTGAGGATCGTCCTTGCTGTGGCGGCGCTTCAGGACGGGCGCGCCGGGATCAAAAAGCGACGCTAGAACTCGCTGGCAAATGATCAATCCCCCAGCGGCCTAGCGCAGCGGAAGCCAACTGATGGGTCGTGGATTTGGAAGGTCTTGCGAGGTCGCGCTCGCGGGTCAAACCCAGCAATCGCCTTCTTCACCGGCCCGTGCCGTGTCCAGGGCTGCGGTCAGAAGAGCCGGTAGTTGCATTGAAAGTACTGAAACAGGTCGATGACCTCGGCCGCATGGTGCTGATTGAGGTCGGCGATTAGCGCGTTGATCTCATTGGGTCCCGCGAACTCTGCACCATAAGAACCATCGTTGTTCTTTTCGATGCGGCCGACGCCCGGCAAGGATCGCACGAAAGCGAGCGCGCGTGCCTCGTCTCTGGCTGTTGGCCTGAACCCGATCTTCGCGCTGTTGCAGGGCGGATTGTTGGCGATCGCCGGATTTGCGGAAAGTGATGAAGACCAGGCGCAGGCGAGCAAGAGGAAAACCGAACCCCAGGCCGCCGGCCGAAACAAGGTCCCCGATCGCGCCTGTGAAAGATCGTCGCCGATAGACTCGTTCACTCTGGTCCCCCCGCAATCCCTGACCCGGCAGCAACATGCTTCCGCTGCCAGCCTTGGTCGCAGCTAGTGCTTTTCGGGTTCAAAGAGCCGGACGCCTGGCAAACGCCGCGTAAGCTCGCGCTGCGACGCCTGGTCCAACTGGTCATGTCATTCTAGTCCAGGCGCGTTCGGCATGAAGGCGAAAAGGAAGAATTCCATCGAACCACAATAGCGTCCAGGCCTACGAAGGCGCATCTGCACGAACCAGGGGGCGTGAGACGTGCGATCGTCGGAAGGTGCCTTTCAAGGCGTGGGCGCGATAGAGGATTCGTATGGCGCAGCGCTGCCGGTCGCCTCGGCGGCTGTCAAAACGCTGACGGCTCGACGCTGCGAGATTGCGCCAAGATCGATGCGTCGGGCCAAGTGCAGCGACCAAACTGGCTTTTCATCGCGTGGCTCGGCGCGGTAACGTGGCGATGTCGTCAATCATTCTACTCGTGAATAAGGTGAGCTAAGGAACGTGAAATTCATGCGATGCCCGATGGCTATGATTGCCTTGATCCTTGCATTCGCTACGGCCAACCCTGCACAGGCCGTCGAACGAAAGATCCCGCAACTTTTGGGAATGCTGACCGAAAGCACCTATCCGGAGTTTGAGCAGTTCGTCGACGATCACGTCAACAAGGTCATCGCCCTGAAAATCACGATTGAACGCTCCAGCTCCGACGCCGCCCCGCTTCAGGCAAGTGCGGACGACGGACAATTGGTCGTATACCTGAAGTCTACGCCGGACGAGCCAAGCGAGTCCGAGATCGTCGCGGGCAAGGATTTCTCCTATCGCAACGGCTCCTACCTTCTGGACGGGCTTTTCATCGTCAAGAACGGCGGAATGCATCAAGGAGTCGTATCGTACAGCCTTCGGAAGACCAAGCCCGATCCCTCGATCAAGCTTGAACAGATCGAGCTAGGAAAGAAGAGCTGATGAATCGCGATCGAGATCGCTGCCGCGGATTGTGGCAATTGTTGAGTTTCATGATCGTCTTTGCAGCTCCGACGGTGGTGCTGGCAGAGCCTGCTTTGCTCTCGGGCACGATCGGCAAGGCGCCGGTGATGCTGAGCCTCACCAATGACAACGGCAAGTTACACGGCTGGTATGTCTACCTGCGCGTCGGAAAGCAGATCAGGCTCGAGGGAAAACTGAATGCCGACGGCGCATTCACGCTCGAAGAGTTTCCCCTGGACGATCCCAAGCAACAGAAGAGCACCGGCGTTTTTGCCGGTACGGTCGCGCAAGGGCGTTGGACAGGGCTATGGCACAAGCCCGAAGGCGGATCTGAGGTGAGTGTCGATCTCGGTGAGAACCACTCAACGCTCGCCAATTCGAATATCGATTTGAGTTGTGCGGCGACCAAGACCGACAAGCGTTTCGGTTACACCTACAAGTATACGCTTGCGCTCGCCTTGGCCAACGGAGCCATGCGCAAGTTTTCACTCGCGCAGAAATCAACCTCCAGGTCTGGCGTGGACCAGGGCTGCATGATCGACCTCGGCGATCTCAAGCCCATCAAATCCGACGTGGGCTTCCTGCTTGGGACCGGCGACCTCGCTGAGGACGGAACGCCGCGGTGCACGATCCGCCTCATCGAGGTCGGCAATTATCTGTTTGTCCGGATCGGCGACGTCACGGCGGGGCGCAACGATTGTCGCGGCGGTGACGAAGTGATGTATTGCAGCCCGCGCCAAGACTGGGCCGACATGATCGTCGACCGGAAGTCCTCGGTCTGTCAGCCGGTGGAGTGATGCTCGGCAGGCAAGCGGAGTTGTGTTGTTGTTTCGGAGATGCGTCCATGAGACCAGTGGTCAAGCTCGCAGTCAGCTTCGGGATCATCGCCGCAGCCTGGATACCTATAGCTTGACGACCCGCTACGACATTCCATTTGGTGAGTTTATCATCGGCTGCGCCGGCAGTGCCGTCGGTGCGGTCATGATTCTCATCGCGCTCGTGCAGGGCCTCAGGGCGGATTAGCGAAACGCAATCCGCCCTTCCGCAGCCAAGCGGCAGCACTCCGCGCGCATCCGCGGTTGCTTTGTCGGGAAAAATCGTAGAGTGGCGCGCCACGGACGATGAAGATGGGCACTATTGCCTCGCCGTGGCGCTATGATGTTGCAACCCGCGAAGCGCTGAGATCGGCAAGCACGCGAAGCCCCGCGATCTTACGCTACGCGTCATGCGCTCCCCGGTATCGCAGGGTGGTTCGTGTACCCTTCGACAGCGTCCCTTTTCGAT